>JAOUGQ010000097.1 GCA_029865515.1 Nitrospirota bacterium | reverse complement strand
TCGATCACTTGCAACTGGCGGCGGTCATGATCGATGAGAACGGTGTCATGACCTATGCCAGTCCTGCCGTGTGCCATCTGTTTGCTCTTGAGACGGAAAGTTTGAGGGGCGGATTGTGGACTCAAGCTTTGCCCTTGACGGCAGAGCAGTGCCGTCAGGTGCAGGAGCAAATGGCACTGTCAGATATGCAACGTACACCGGTAGCCTTGTCATTGAAGAAAAAACAGAAGCCCTGGGTAGAAATAGAAGTGGAGGTGCATGATGATCCTCGGGATCGACGGCGGACTATCCTTGTTCTGCGGGATAGAACTGAGGTTGAAGAACTGCGGCGCCAATTGACTGGTCCTGCTTATTTCGAAAAGCTGATCGGCAAAAGTCCTGCGATGCAAATCATTTATGAAAAGATTCAGGAAATTGCCCCCATTGACGTTCCGGTGCTCATTCAAGGCGAAACCGGAACAGGCAAAGAATTGGTTGCCCAGGCTTTGCACCGGCTGAGCGCACGAAAAGGCAGCTCTTTTGTGGCCGTGAATTGTGCCGGGTTAACGGATTCGTTAATGGGGAGCCAATTATTTGGCCATAAACGGGGAGCCTTTACCGGCGCGGTGAGTGATCATGAAGGTTATTTTGAAACGGCAGAAGGCGGCATCTTATTTCTGGACGAAATTGGAGATATGCCGCTTGCCATTCAAACGACATTGTTGAGAGCCTTACAGGAAGGGGAAATTATTCGTTTGGGTGAGTCTCGTCCTAGAAAGATTGATGTTCGAGTCATCGCCGCCACTCATCAAAATTTGCAAGAACTGGTCGATAAGGGAACCTTCCGTTCAGATCTTCTGTATCGAATTCGTGTCGCGCGATTGCACCTTCCTCCATTGCGGGAACGACGGGAGGATATTCCCCTGTTGAGCGAAGCTTTCTTCGGCCAGGCACGGGCCGTTACAAGAAAGTATGAGGTGCAAGAAATCGCTCAGGAAACCATGCAGGCCTTACTCCGGTATCATTGGCCTGGGAATGTCCGTGAACTTAAAAGTACGTTTGACTATGCCTTGATCCATTGTCGTGGGCCAAAAATGCAACCTGCGGATCTTCCTCCAGAGATCGGCGAACTTACGGTGCCACAACTCTCGGCAAGGCCTTCCCCGAAGAATGAGCGAGAAGAAATTCTCTCCGCATTGAAGGAAGCGCGCGGAAAACGTGCGCAAGCCGCAAAAATACTGGGTATGAGTCGGTCCACCTTTTACCGTCGACTCAATGAACTGGGGATATTTTCAGAAGAATATTCCACATAGGATGTCCGGGATTTTCAAGCAGAGGTTGCTTAGCTTCGTACAAAATGGAGCGAAACTCTCTACCAGAAGAGCGGGCCTCTTTGAAAATCTAAAAGTAAATCTTGCCTCCCCTTTGCTCCAGTTCCCATTCATCCCCATGCAAAGCCATGGGGTTCTGGGAGGTTCAGTAAAAAGGTTGGATGGAAAATCAAGCGTGTAGTATCATCGGTACCATTTTCTGTTACGAGTTCCACTGAATGTCATGGGCGTTTTGTCGTTAGACATCTCTCAACCTGATCCTAAGCCCCCTTCCCGGCCTATCCCCCTCCCTCTAGGATTTTTGCACATGACCCTGGAATATGCCGTATGGGAAGAAATGCCATCACGCATTGGCGGCCAAGAGGTTCACTAAAATCAAACAAGGAGGTTCAATGAGCAGAAATCTAGTGGTATGGTGGCTGTTTCTCGGTATATGCCTGGTGCCCGGTTGGGCGATGGCAGGTACTCAAGGAAAAATTACTCTCAAAGATGGAAGCCAGGTATATGGGGAAATTGTGGAAATGACCGAGGGCATGATCAAGATCAAGACCTTGTTCCATGAGGGGGACCCCATAAAAATTAAGTGGTCCGAAGTCACGGGAATCGATACCGAGGAGCCCATGACCTTTGTTCTGAGTAATGGAATCATCCTGCAAGGGAAACCTGCGATGACCCAGCCAGGGACACTGGATGTCAAAACAGAGTTATTACTTGAACCCATACCGGTTCAGGTGGGGTCGGTCTTGGCAGTGAATCCTCCTGCCAAAAAAGCAGTGGCGTTTACCGGAAACTTCAATTTCGGCGGGAATATCACCTCTGGCAACACGGACCTGAAAAATTTCAACTTTGTCGGGGAACTGATTGCGAGAAGCGAACGGTTGCGGCTGACCATGTTGGGGCGCTATCTGTATGGGGAGAATGATGGTGAGTTAAATGCCCGCAATGCATATGGCACGATCAAGTTGGATTTTTTTGTGAGGAAACGATTCTACATCTATACGGGTGCCTTGTTTGAGCAGGATACGTTTCAAGATCTTAATCTTCGGACCTCCTTCTTTGCAGGCCCTGGATATCAATTCATCGATACGGGAGACTATGCCAGCCCCTATTTGAACAAAATGCAACTCAATGCTGAAATCGGATTGGGGTATTTTAACGAGGACTTTAAACGGACCGAAGACACCAGTTATTTTACCGGCCGCTGGGGGGTGAATTGGAATTGGCCTGTTCTGCCATGGCTGACGGTGTTTCATCAGCATCAAGGATTTCCCTCACTGGAAAAAACCAGTGATTGGTATGTGACCTCTCAGCAGGGGATTCGTATGAAAATATGGGAAAACTTCATTACGACTTTTCAAATCAATTGGCGATACGACAATGCCCCGGCTCCTGGAACCAAAAAAGCGGACACGCAATATATCCTATCTCTGGGGTATGCGTTCGAATCCTAGTCTGCTCCACCATGTACGGAACCTGGCTCTTTCAAGAGAGCTGGGTTTCGTTTTTCTTCTCAACCATTTTCTTCATTTAGTGGATCCCCACTTTAGGATCTTGCCTGGAGTGTCCCAGGTGTTCCTTCTTGGAACAGTCTGAGACGTCTGATTGTGTCTCCATGAGATCCATTCGATAGTCTCCGTCAAAAATGCCAATAAAAACAATGCATTAAGCTTGGCATTATTATTGATAATTGATAGGTGACAATGGGATTGCAAAAGGAGGAACTCAGCAAAACGTGGATCCAGGAAATGCGGAATGTAGTAGAGGATTATGTGCGGATTTTTGGAGAAGAGGCTTCAACGGTTGGTGGGCTCTCTCTGATGATTGATTCCCGCCACACGCAATCTTCATTAGGAAAGCTTTTTTTTGAGAGATCTATTTCTCGTCCAAAGGTATGGTGAAAGTTTGATACATCAACGTCCACGAAGAAACACCGTGTGGTGGATGTTAAGGGCATGAAGGTAAGACAGGTCGGAATAAATTGTGAACACAATTTCTTTTAGGACAGTGTACCATTGACTTCCATTGATATTGAAAAGGGAGCTACTGGCAATGGAACAATGCGGAAAGCGATTATGATGACCATGCTTATGGACTTTAAAGGAGTCAAGGTGCTTATTGTAAGTACTGATCCCTTCATAACGGATTTTCTCCGGGGCTTGGTGGGAGCTCATGGTTATGATAATGATGCAGTAGCAGATTTCCACGAGGCCGTTGGGCGACTACAAAACGGGCTTGCACATGTGGTTTTCATCGATGATTCTTGTTTGGAAATGGAGAATTTCAAAAATTTTCAAATGAGAACGCAGGATCTAATTGAAAAAGGATTGCCTGTTATTTTGTTGACGAATGAACAAATGAAGCAGGACTTAGAACGGCTTCCTAAGAAGAGATTTTTCCGGATAGTGAGGAAGCCGGTGGATTATCTCCAAATCGGTCAAGTCATGGTTGATCTCATGAGTGTGTAAGATTGAAGGCGTTGGCGACAACCCTTCTCATTGCCTAAGTGGAGTTGTCTGGAATTGAGAAGATACTAATAGCGAGAATGATATTAATTGGCCTGGGGCGATTCCTATCGTCTGGGGGCAGTGTTACATGTGGGACTTTTAGAGGGGGTTTCCATTTGTAAACGGCCGCTGATGGTGGGTGTATCGTCTCAGGCTTTTTTTGAGCGGCAGGTGATGGTGAGGTTGAGAACTTTCTGGAAAGGGGATGCATTAAAAAAATTGTTTTATGAGAATTCAAACCTGAGAGGTCGTTATGGTGTTTTCGAGATTGTTTGGAAACTATGATGTTCAAACTCTTGCATATATTACACGTTTGCGACAGGATGGATGCAATCTCTAAATCTAAAGAAATAACGAAGCCACCTATTTGTGACTATAATGCAGGGAGAGGTGAAAACATAATGGCTTGTATCGCTTGCATGGCTTTAGGGATCTCAGATGATGATAAAGTTTTGGCCAAAGATGACAATTATTTTGATCAAAGGAGGATCGGATGCTGAAAGAGTTCAAAGAATTTGCGATGCGAGGCAATGTCGTCGACATGGCGGTCGGCGTCATTATTGGAGGAGCATTCGGAACAATTGCCAAGTCTCTGGTCGCTGATGTGTTGATGCCCCCCATCGGATTGTTATTGGGGGGCGTTGATTTTTCCAATCTGTTTGTGACGTTAAAAGATGGGGCAACCGCCGGCCCGTATCATGCGTTGGCCGATGCACAAGCCGCCGGAGCCGTCACGGTCAATTACGGAGTGTTTCTCAATTCGGTTATCAGTTTTTTAATTGTGGCGTTTGCCGTATTTTTGGTGATTAAAGCCATTAATCAGATGAAACGCGAGAAAGAGGCGCCCCCTGCGGAACCCACAACCAAAGAATGCACATTTTGTCAGATGACCATTCCCATTAAAGCCAGGCGGTGCGGCCATTGTACTTCTGAACTGGTCAAATCGGCATGAAGGATCACGTCTGATGCATGGGTTATCACATCATCTGCCATCTAAAAAATGTAGAGGCGCTTTGAGTCGGTATTTCATTGACTCATTTCTAGAGGTGTGATTGTCACCAAATTAGGTTTTTACAATAAGAAGGAGTAGAGAGGGCGGCATTCCTTGTGATGGGAGTGCCGCTTTTTTATAATTGCACAAATCGGAAATTTGAACTTTCCGGAATTTACGGGTTGTAATCATTTTTTTCTGAAATAGAGACACGTTCATTTTTGGTAGACTCACCCTGGATCGAATTGTTAGAATTTCTGAAATATCCTCATCGATAGTGACCTTTCGATTTTTCTCCATAAACTGACCATAAAGCTTCCCTTTTCGAACCACCTACCTGCAGAAACTATCTGCAGGTTGAGAGTTTATCTTTATCGAAAGGAGCGAACGATGGACCTCAGTAAATTGATTGAAACCTTACAGGAGACCCTGGGAGGAACCCTGCCGAGTGTTTTGGGGGCATTGGGAATCCTCATATTGGGGTGGTTTGTGGCCATGGCCGTGCGAGCGGGAATCCGGAAGGGCCTGGGTATGTTGAACGTCAATCAGCGTTTGCATTCGACCACTGGGTCCGAGATAGACATTGAAGGTGGGGCCGCGGCGGGAATCTATTACCTCGTGCTGTTGTTGGTCCTCGTGGGATTTTTTAACGCATTAAACTTGGAACTGGTATCCGGTCCTTTGAAAGCGTTAGTCGATCAAGTATTGGCCTTTGTCCCGAGACTAGTGGCTGGAGGGATATTGATATTAATCGTGTGGATCATTGCCACCGTGCTTCGAACGATAGTGGCTAAGGCTTTGCAATCAACGACATTGGATGAAAAGCTGAGTGCGGGAGCCGGGATGCGGCCCATCAGTGATAACCTTGGAAATGTCGTATTTTGGTTGATCGTCTTATTATTTCTTCCAGCTATCTTAGGGACGTTGGAGATTGATGGGTTGTTAGAACCGGTTCAAGGCATGGTGAATGAAATGCTGGGGATGTTGCCCAATGTATTTGGGGCGGTCCTCATCGGGGTCGTCGGATGGTTTCTGGCGAAGATTGTTCGGGATCTGGTCAGTAACCTGTTGACAGCAGCCGGCACTGATCGGCTAGGCGAACAAGTAGGGCTTCGGGGAACGATGTCATTGTCTCATCTACTTGGGTTGGTGGTCTATATCCTGATTCTTGTTCCCGCAGTGGTGGCGGCGCTGCAAGCCCTGGAAATTGAAGTAATCACGGGGCCAGCCACTGATATGTTGAATAGGATGATGACGGCCATTCCTGATATCTTTGCGGCCACAATTATTTTGGGGATCGCGTTTGCCATTTCCCGGTTGGTCTCGCATTTAATGAGTAATTTGTTGGGTGGACTTGGTTTTGATGCTCTTCCCGGCAAACTCGGATTGGGACAGGCTTTTACGGGCCAAACCACCCCCTCCTCTTTGGTTGGGAAAATTATTGCTTTCTTTATCATGTTATTTGCCGTCGTGGAAGCCACGAGCCAATTAGGATTCGATCAGGTTTCCGACTTGGTCACCATGTTCACTGAATTTGGAGGGCAGGTGTTATTAGGTAGCGCCATCATTGCCATCGGGTTCTGGTTGTCCAATCTGGCGTATGAAACTATTCTTCGCATTCATGGAGCGAATTCGGGAGGCGTTGCCAATATTGCCCGGTTCGCTATTCTTGGATTGGTAATCGCCATGGGCCTGCGCGCCATGGGGTTAGCCAATGAAATCGTTAACCTAGCGTTTGGATTGACCCTCGGTGCGGTTGCCGTGGCCGTAGCCTTATCATTTGGGCTTGGAGGGAGAGAGGCCGCAGGCAAACAAATGGAGCATTGGCTTAGTCAGGCTCGTGGCGAGCGCCGGGATTGATGTCTTTTCCCCCACGGCTTTTTTTATAGAGCCGTGGGGGACATTTTTCTGTCATAAGGCTCATGTGAATTCGAAGCCGATCAACGCCGACCGGTGTTTCCCTCACCGGACATCTTCTGGATTACTTTCTTTTTATGCACATGGGTTTGTCGTGATGTGTGGCAGATGTCATTTTCCATCTTCAATAAAAGAGGGAACCGATTTCGACAGAGGGCCAGAAAAGTTATCCACTCTTGAGGGTGAGCATATAGCTAGTGAGATCGTTCAATTGTTGGTCATTTAATGGAAATTTTGGCATGAACGATCCTGGGTTGACGGCAGCAGGGTTTTTGAAATGTTGTATGTGCCAGTTGCGATCCGGTCGTCGATCGGCGACAAACGAAAGATCTGGAGCCAAATTGGCACCTTCCCCATGAATGCGGTGGCAGGTTTGACACTTGAATTCTTGTACTAATGCGATTCCTCTAGCCACTGAAGGATCACGTTTGGGCACGGCATACAGGTCACGGAGAGAAATGCCTAATAGCCCAAATACAACAATCAAAAAACTCAGCCCGCCGGCCAGTACGACCCGGCGTGAGGACGGGTGTCGTTCGGGGTTTCGATCCACAAAGGGCAAGAGCAGCAATCCGGTGAAAAAGAGGGTGGGGAGAAGCCAGGTCGCCAGAGGCCCTAATGCCCCGGGGGCATATTTGAGAAGCTCATAAAAAAACAGAAAATACCATTCCGGGACGGGAATGAATGTATGGTCTGAAGGATTTGCCCTATCAGCCAATGGGAATTCCATGCTGATCGCCAATATCGACACGATTCCAAACACTCCAAGCATGACCAAGGCATCCATGAAGACCTGGCGGGGATAGAATGTCTCACTCCCGGCTTTGGCTCTTGCCTCATCATGAGGACCGGCCGGTCCCACACGTCGGAGAATAAAGAGATGAAGCATAATCCCGAACACAATGGCGGCGGGAAGAAAGGCCACATGAAACGCGAAAAAACGTGAAAGGGTCAGGGCGCCGAGGGTTTCTCCTCCTCGAAGGACTTTCACGAGGAAATCACCAATAAGAGGAACGCTGCCAACCATGTTGATGCCCACTTGAGTGGCCCAATAGGCGTTTTGATCCCAAGGCAGCAAATATCCCGTAAATCCGAAAGCTAGCATCATGGCTAACAAAATCACGCCAACAATCCACATGAGTTCTCGGGGGCGTTTATATGCGCCGTCAAAAAAGACCTGCAACATATGGAGCCCAATGGCCATCATAACGGCTGAGGCGCCCCAATGATGAAGGCCACGGACAAACCATCCACCCCACACCTCATGTTGGATATATTGCACGGTATCGTAGGCATGATCGGTCGCCGGCACGTAATACACCATGAGAAACATGCCCGTCAGGGCTTGTAATCCAAAGAGGAAAAGCGTGGCGGAGCCGAAGACATAGTTCCAGCTGGCACCTCCGGGAATGGGCTCGTTGAGGAGGGTTTGCTCCAACGGTTTTAATCTCAACCGACGGTCAATCCACTGGTAGAAACGGGAGGCCATGCTTAGAGTTCCACTTTCTTCGCCAGCCCGGATTTAAATTCCTCGTATTGGATGAGCAAGTTGCCGTTTTCGATTTTGGACGGCAGCGTGTCCAAAGGGCGGGGAGCAGGTCCTGCTTTGACGGTTCCATCAATGTTAAAGATGCTTCCATGGCAGGGGCATTTAAATAACCGGTCTTGTTGGTCCCATCGAAAGCCGCAGCCTAAATGTGGGCAAATGGGCGAATAGACCGTCACGTGTCCATCGGCCTGTTTTACCGCCCACACCCCTTTGGTGGCATGGTGTTCCTGCCATCCATCCTTCTCGGTCAATGAGTAATCCAACGCTTTGGGTTCTTCGATCGGCAACTCGTCAGTCTTACCAAGGGAAACCCATTCCTTGGGTCGTCGTTGAAAAGCGGGTGCGATCACGTATCCGATGAGAGGGACCGCAAGGGATATTCCAATAAGAGAGGAGATGAAAACGGTGGTTTTCACAAAGAATGACCGGCGGGTTCCCACCGGTGTGGACAAGCCATCTTCCATAATTATTCCTCTTTACTGGTGGAGTCGTATGAAGGTTTCAATGCGGTCTGAAACTCGGGAGGTCGATGTGTCATTGCATACGTCATAATATGGCTGTGTGAAATGATCAGCAAGAGGCGATTCGCGAAAGAAAAAGCGACAATGAGAAATGGTATTTTAAAAATCTATCACAAAAAGGCGGATCGTCAAGCAGTTAAGGAGTGGGCCTGATCAATCCCTGGAGGAAGAGCCAGAGAAAAGAGGGCAAAGTCCTGGAAGTTACCAGTAGCGGACAGGACCCGTGTCGAGATGAATAAATCCCCGTCGGCCGTAATAGCCGACTCCACCCAACCGAAGTTTCACGGCGGCGCGTCGAATTCTCGAGAGTCGGACGCCGGGAATGGCGAAATCCACCGCTTGTCCTGAGGTATGTAGACTGTTTGGAGCCGCCCCTCGACCAAGGCGAACCAGCAGATTGTTGTAGGATGGCGAACGGTAGGCGGAGTAAATATGAATTTCCTGTCCCCGCCCGACTAACTTTTCCACCTGATTTACATATTCCAGTAATTGAACGTCCATCTGGCAGACCTTTTTGGAATGATGGCATCGTAAAAGATAATTAATGTCCTTGAGTGCTTCCTGGTCATAGCGACCTGATCGCTTTCGATAGGTCACGCGAAGCCGTTCGTCGGTGTGGGCGTTGTACAGGCGAAGCTGGCCTTCAGGGAATGAAGCGGCGGATGCGGATTCGGGAAACATTAAACGGCTGCTAAGAACCAGCATGCCCACAAGCGAGGATTTCAGGAAGAAACGTCTGGACCAAAGTTCGTGTGCCTGTTCGTGTGTCTCATAAGACATAGTGACACCCTCCGAAAAATGATTGGGGGACGAAACGTGGGGAGAATAAAAACGGAAAGAAGTAGTGATTGTTTACCAAAAATGAACAGTTAGGTCAACCGCATGGGATTCTTTTCAATCCATCTTTCAGGTGTTTCCTGTTGAGAGCCACAGGGAGGATGAAGAAGTAGGGAGGCAATCATTGTTTCTTGCTCTCTATAATTTTTTAGCAGGAACTGTTCTTTATCGCTGCTATTCCCGAAATCCTCTATCGGAAATCCATCCTCATCGTTGTCATGCCCGACAGTGTTAATCGGGCATCTATCTTGGTCCGTATTTGAGGATGGGATCAACATCGCGTGGGGTATCGTCCCAGAGTAGGATTACGATCAAAAACGAATGCGCAGGTCGGCGACGAGGGGAAGATGATCCGAAGCGACGAGGGAATCGCGCGTTTTGGGAAGATGCACATGGGTCACTTCGATCC
>JAOUGQ010000393.1 GCA_029865515.1 Nitrospirota bacterium | reverse complement strand
GATCATGAAAATGAAATTGTCGTAATTTATACGATTGTCCATTCAGCCGCAGAAAGTTCCCGCCCTGATAGTTCACCTGGATGGTGTGTCCATTGTTTCGAACCGTAAGGGTGGTGGGGTGATAGTGAAACGCCAGTTCTTCCTGGCTTTCTCCATGTCGAGGCATCACAATATTAATGGGAGATTGTTGCCTCCCGGCTTCACAGGTCATATAGGAGGGTTCGAGCATCGCCCAATGGTCTGGCCCTTCGACGCCTTCATAATCCCAATGGTGTGTTGCGCCTTTTGGCTCCTCATGGGCACTTCGAGACTCCCCAACACCTGAACTTTTCTCACTGGTTTCCGTCATGGCCGAAGACGGTGACCACAAAAGGAATGTCCCCACAAGAAAAACTGTGCCAAGCTTGTTCAGGGATCCGATGAATCGCCGGGTATGTGTCATCACCAAACCTCCTACCAAGGAAATGCCATGCCGCTTGGCACTCAGAAATTATACCCCACCCCCTAAACTAGAGTCTCCTGTTTTTTTGTTCTGAAAGCCGTATACCTCCAGAGTCTGGCCGTGGATACGCGACACCCGTTACGATTCAGCTACTACCAAACAGGTTCCCCTTTCGAGTATGATCTGGTCCGCTTCCTCTATACGAAAAAACGCAAATTCGAAATTGAAAATTAATCCGTTCGGGTATTTTGCCAAAAGAGAATAGGTCATGTTTTGCAGGGCGTTTTTCCCAGCCTTGCGACCATCAGGCCAATCTCTGCAGGAGAGTCCATAGCACGAGCCAAAATATCAAAATCCCAGGATATCTTTCGAAATTTTACTCTTTCTTCCAAGAGAAAAACCAATGACCACAACCAATCTTAGAAACTCTGTGCTGATTTCACCAGCTCTACACGGGTGGAGACAAACCTGGCATGTCCTGGCTTGTCTCATCCTTTTGGCCCTGACTTTGGGGATTGACCCCTGCCCAGCCACCGCTCAGGAAACTCCATCACAACTGGTAAAACCGGAGGAACAGGTGATCTCCCCTCTTCTGGTTCAGACTGCCCCTGTTACTCTTGACGGGGAAATTTTGTTTCAGGTCAGGGGGGTGTCGGCTTATCCTGCCGACGTGCGTGCCAAAAAAATTTCTGAACGCATTGAAGCCTTTGCGTTAGACAAGAGCCGCTCAACCCAATCCCTGCGACTGGTAGATGAAAGTGAGTCTATAACGATTTTTGCGGGCAACCAACCATTAACGTCGATTTTCAATGCCGATGGTCGGCTTGAGGGGATCGAACGTCAGATTCTGGCCCAAATCTATCTCAAACGGATCGCGGACGCGGTGGAGGGACATCGGGAACAACGTCAAACAACGCACCTGTTGCTTGCCCTTTTCTATGCGTTGGCCGCAACAAGCATTCTCGCATCGGGATGGTGGGGACTGCGGTGGACGTTCAACAGGCTCGATGCAGTAATCGAGCGTCGATACAAAACACGGGTCAAGGATTTTACCCTTTACAACGTCCTCATTTTTCAGGCCTCTCAAATGTGGGCAGGCTACAGAGGAACGCTAAAAGCCTGTCGGTTTTTTCTGATGTTTTTACTACTTTACACCTACTTCCACTTTGTTTTTCGTTTGTTCCCCTGGACAGCGCATTTGGGGAAGCAATTATTTCATATCATCCTTGACCCCCTGCGAGTGATGGTGAAGGGGTTTATTGGAGCCATTCCCAGCCTGGTTTTTCTGGTGATGTTGGTGATCCTGCTTGGGTACATCCTTAAATTCTCAAAATTAATTTTTTTCAATTTGGCTATAGGGAGAGCGACACTCCAGGGATTTGATCGGGAATGGGCCTGGCCCACCTACAAGATTTTCCGCTTACTGGTGATCGCATTTGGAGTGGTGATGGGGTATCCCTATATTCCGGGATCCAGCTCGGATGCCTTTAAAGGGGTCACCATTTTCATTGGGGTACTGTTTTCGCTTGGCTCCTCTTCCGTTATCGGGAATATCATGGCAGGATACACCCTCGTTTACCGTCGAGCGTTCAAGGTGGGCGATCGCGTTAAAATCCATGACCATGTTGGTGATGTTCTGGAGAGACGCATTCTGGTTACTCGTCTTCAAACATTGAAAAATGAAGAAGTCATCATTCCCAATTCGGAAATCCTGAACAGCCATGTGGTCAACTACAGTTCCATGGCCAACGAGCAGGGACTGATTCTTCATATCACTGCCGGCATCGGATACGAAACGCCTTGGCGCCAGGTCGAGGCGATGCTGCTTGAGGCTGCGTCCAGGACACCCGGTTTACTGAAGAAACCACCCCCGTTCGTCCTGCAACTGGCATTGGGAGATTTTTGCGTGACCTATGAACTCAATGTCTACTGTAACCGGCCGAATGACATGACGAAATTGTATACCCTCCTCAGCCAGCATATCCTCGACGCGTTCAATGAGTATGGCGTGCAGATCATGACTCCGGCCTATATGGCGGATACCGAACAACCCAAAATTGTGCCGAAAGACCAATGGTATATCCCACCGGCCAAACCGCCAGAAACCACGCAGGCAGAGCAAGCGGCTGAGCCGATTCCCAAAACTCCACCATCGGAGAAAGACATTCAGGAATAACCGGACCTCCGCTCAAAACAACCCTGCTGATAAAAAGTGTTGACAAAAGGGGTCGGGAGTCGTTTTTTTGCGAGGTTCCCTGTAAAAAGTCTTTGAGCCATAACGTGCCACCTTAGCTTTCGGCATCCATACTTTGGATCTACGATACCGTTGCACCGGAAAGCTTCTCACCTCCGCATGCAATTCAATGCGCAATCGCCCCATAAGGGGTCGCTGTGCCAAAGTCTTACTGTTTATTCTTTTATTTAAGAGACT
>JAOUGQ010000096.1 GCA_029865515.1 Nitrospirota bacterium | reverse complement strand
TCGTGACCAGTCGGGGGTGTTCTCTCCACTCAAGAGTTCTCTACCCACCATTCCATCAGCAGATCAAAATCACTTCCCCGATCTTGAGTCTGTTCTGGATTATCCGGATCTCGTGACATTTTTGGAATCTGAAGGGAAAGGGGTTAACGAACTTGAAAATTTGATTCCAATAACTTCGATTTCCCTTTTGCCACTTAAGGGAACTGAAGTTGAGCAAGCGGGAATTCCGAATGAGCAAATGGCGCCATCGCTTCAAGTCTTACTTGCGGGAGGACCGGGAGCAGATGTGGTCCAGACAAAGCCCTCCATCAAGCAGCCGGCCTTGCCAGTTCTCACGGGGTATTCACCAATTCCGGCACCGTTTGTTGGGACAAGTCTTGCTGACACGAGTGCTCCTAGGGAGCCAACGACGGAATCTGCTGTAGGACCGGCAAAGAATGTCGGGAAACCGTTGGATTCCGTTTCAATTCCTTTTGAAGATGCTGATATGCTTCTTCCCCGAATTTCTCCACCACCGGAAAGGGCCTCGCAGGGGCCTCTCAGGCCGTTGGTCAATCAGGCATTCCAGTCTCAAATACCATTTGAAGAAACGCCTGCGGGTCTTCCCGATGTGATTCAAGCGAGTCAAATCCGATTGCAATATGTGAACAGGGTTTCTTCCATATTGGGTGATGTGTCGGGTCAGGGGAAAGAGTCCTCAATGGCCATACCGTCTGATGTGCTTGGGGATTCTATTCTTTCCGCAATGGGCGATCGCTCGAAGGATGTCGTGGAGACAACAGGTAAAATCGTGGGGGTCGACCCGAATGGGGGGCAGGGCGTCAATACTGGAATGGGTGGCTCCACCAATTCTCAGCCAGGCTTTCAACCGTCCTCGTCTTCCCATTCATTAGGAACCAGTGTACGGATGGCGGAGGAGCGTGTGCCGGAGCTTCCAACTCCAGCGCTTCAACGGCTTCAAATGGACGTGCAGTTATCGGAAACCAATCGGATTCAAATTGATGTGGGCGTTCAGCAACGACAGGTCTATGCGGGTTTGCTGATGGATCACGCCACCTTGAAAAACCTGGCTGTTCAATTTATTCCGCAATTGGAAGATCAACTGGCTCAGGTCGATATGGACTTGCAGGAATTCTCAGCAGAAGTCCGGGATCAATACGGTAAGCAGGAATCGGAAACGCCTTCCTCGTGGTCTGGTACGCAGCCTGAGCAGTGGGGATTCACGACTTTGCCCCATGCGTCGGGATCGCTTCCCAATACGGTGAAGGGTGTTGAGGAACAGGGTTTGCATTTGGTGGCATGAGTAAGACGGAATCGTGAGGCGTCAGGAGTAAAGGGTGAGGCGTGAAACGTAGGGCCTCATCCGTCATACCCGCAGGTGGTTAGCGGGTATCCATCCGAAAAAGGCCAAGATGGACTCCCGATTATAAATGTCGGGAATGACGAAGAAGGAGTGAAGAGTACAAAGGATCCAAGATTTGGTCTTTCTCCTATCTCCGTACTTCTTATAGCGTGCTTTTTACTGACCATGGTTCAGTCCATGAAAACGAACAATGACCTCGTGGCAGGATGATCGGAGAAACAAGGAGTATTGAGACATGGATTCTATTACACCAACACAATCCGGATCGAATGCCACAGCCAACGCGAATGTGCAAGCGGCGGTATCAACACTCGGGTCTGATGTCTTTCTCCGCTTGTTGGTCACACAGTTGCAGAGTCAGGATCCCACAAACCCGGTTAAAAATGAGGATTTTGTGGCGCAATTAGCGCAGTTCACCACGTTGGAGCAAACCACAAGTACAAATAAACTCTTAGAGCAGTTAATCGGCCAGGACACACAGCGGACACAACTAGATCTGGTGAATTTGATTGGCCGGACGGTGGTCTCGCAGGGTGACACCGTTAGTGTTGGGAAGGACGATCAACCCATTTTGGCCTATGCGCTGAGTGGAGCCGCCAATCGTGTGAACATTGAAGTTCTTGGTCCGAACAACTCAGTGATCCGAACGCTCTCATCGACCGCGCCGGAAACTCCAGGTACGCATCAGGTTCAATGGGACGGGTTGAATGAATCGGGCGACCGCGTGCCGGAAGGAGTGTATCAGTTCAGGGTCAAAGCAGAAGACGCCAGTCAACAGGTCGTACCGAACTTCACGTTCGCCCGTGAACGGGTCATGAATATTGCATTCGGGACGGAGAGCCCGGTGGTCGTTCAAAGTGGAAAAACGCTCAATACGCAGGATATCATTTTAATTCAATAAACACAGAAGCATGGGGAATCACGGATACTCGCGCTGACTTTAACAAAGGAGTCAACACCAATGGGAATTACATCAGCGTTCTTTTCTGCAACCAGCGGGATCAATGCCACCAGTCGGGCTCTAAGTGAAATCGGGAATAATATTGCCAATGCCCAAACCGTAGGATTCAAAACTCGAACCGTATCCTTCGGTGATTTGTTTGGGGCGAGTTTCGGCGTTGGAGGGACATCGTCTTCATTGGTGGAGGGCCGTGGTGTGCGCGTCTTGGGTGTCGATCCCAGTTTTACCCAGGGGTCGCTTCAGACAACTTCGAATGCATTGGATTTGGCTATCGATGGAGACGGGTTCTTTCAGGTTAGTGATGCCTCGGGCAATACATTTTTCTCGCGTGCAGGGCAATTTAATATTGACTCTTCCGGGAATCTTGTGAGCCCGGCTGGGCTACGGCTTCAAGGATTCCAGGTAGATTCTACTGGAAATTTGACGGGTACTATTGGGGATCTAGTTTTCACGACAGTACAACAAATTGGGACCGCCACCGCCGATGTGAGCATGAGTGGAAATTTAAATGCAACGGAACCAATCATTGCACCCACCATCGCACAACTTTTGGCTGATCCGTCAAATTCTTCAAATTCTCAGTTCAGCACTGGGGTTCGAGTGTACGATTCACTTGGTGTGGGGCACGATTTGACCGTTTACTTTGCTAAAACAGCTAATAATGCGTGGCAGTATAATGTGATCGCGCCCAACACTGAAGTCACAGTTATTCCAGCGAATGAAAATACGACGACTGGCAATGCCTTAGTAGCGCAAGGAAATCTGACCTTTGACCCGAATGGTTTATTGTTGACAGAAAGTAATCCCGCTGGGCATGTGATCTCATTTAACAATGGATCCACGGCGCCACAGACAATCATTTTTGATTTTGGAACAAGTATTACCACCGACGGAGGAACGGGAACTGATGGCATGTTGCAGCAAGGAGCTGGCTCGGTACTCTTAACCTTGTCACAAGATGGGTTCGCCAATGGGACTCTATCGAGCACGGCAATTGCTGAAGATGGGTTGATTACAGGACGGTTTTCAAATGGAACAACCCGGAATCTGGGACAGGTGGCTCTGACACGTTTTATCAATCCTGATGGCTTGCAACCCATTGGAAAGAATTTGTTTATCGAATCCGGTGATTCCGGTACTCCCTTGGTCGGGACGCCGGGCTTGGGTTCATTTGGAAAAGTGATTGCGAGTACCTTAGAAGCCTCCAATGTGGATTTGGGGGATGAGCTAGTGAACATGATTATCATGCAACGGGGATTCCAAGCGAATTCTCGAATTATCACGACAACAAATGATTTATTAGGAGAACTCGTGAATCTAGCCAGGTAAATTCTGGTAGGTGTCTCTCTCGGTTGGAGGTCCCAGGCAGGTTTTCCTGCCTGGGTTTTTTTATGCCTGGGGGGTCATTAAGGAAAGGTTTCCGGCTCAATGAGGATCGGAGAAAAGATAGAAATAAGACTGTAACAGGTCCACAGAATGTTCTCGGGGGAATCCGGAAACGTATGGAGGGGAATAGGCAGATTATGCCCATGGAAAAATAGTGCGAAATCAGTGATGGACGTGTCAAAGGTTCCTGCGGAATGCCAGGAAAGTGACGAAACCGAGGATCTTTTCCCGTTCAGGGGAAAAGGGTTTGTGACGAAAGACAATGGCAGAAACACATTAAAATACAACCGGTTGAGGGTTCTTGGGCACGTGTGCCTAAGTAGAAAAATGGAGTGGCACAAAGGTTGCTGATCTGGGAAGAGGAACGTGATGGCCCAATAAAATTTTAGCGTGTGAGGTTCATGTATGGCTGAAGAAAATGCCACAGAGGTTGCGTCCGTTAAAACAGGGTCAGGAAAGAAAATGATTCTGTTGATCCTGGTGGGAATCCTTCTTCTCGGCGGAGGAGGAGGCGCGGCCTGGTTTTTCATGGGGGGCAAAGACGAGAACCCGAATACGCACGAAGAACAGGCCAAAGCCGAGGGAGCTCATGAAGAGCCGGGGCCTATCATGGAATTAGAGCCCTTCCTTCTTAATTTGGCAGATCGCGATGAGCTGAGATTTTTAAAAGTGAGCATCAAATTAGAGCTGGACAGACCTGAAGAAAAAACGGATTTCCAAAACAAAGTTCCCGCTATTCGTGATGCCTTATTGGTATTGCTGAGCAGCAAAGAATCTCAAATATTGAGAACGGTGAACGGGAAACGGCGGGTTCGAGAAGAAATCATGACCCGGGTTAATGGAGTGATGAGTAAGGGGAAAATCGCCAACGTCTTCTTCACTGACTTTATTATTCAGTAAGGAAGGCTAACGCCTGAGGCGTAAGGCGTCAAGAAGAGACCGTATTGCTCGTCGTTTTGTGTCACAGCCAATTATGGAAAAAATTCTTAGCCAAGATGAAGTTGACGCTCTTCTTCGCGGGGTCTCCGATGGCGGAGTGGACACGGAGCCCGAAGCTCAAGGGGAAGAAGACTGCCAGGAGGGACCTGTTCCGTATGATTTAGGCAATCAGGAATGGGTTGTTCGCGGGCGAATGCCGACGCTGGATGTGATACACCAGCAATTCTCCCGGCTTTTTCGGGTTGCACTCAGTGATATTCTTCGTAAAGCGGTTGAAGTGACGGTCACGAACCAAACCGTCATGAAGTTCGGGGAGTTCACCAAACGTCTTCCCGTCCCGGCCTATCTGCAAATCATCTCCATGGAACCCCTTCGCGGCTCAGCCATGATCGCCACTGACGCAGCCACGGTGTATTTACTCGTCGATCATTTTTTCGGAGGCGCAGAGCAGACCTATGTGAAGCCGGAAGGTCAGGATTTTACCATTATTGAGCAACGCGTGATGCGAAGGGTGATGCTGATGGGGTTGGCGAATTTGCAAAAGGCCTGGGAACCGGTTCAGAAACTTGCCATCAATGCGGTTCGCGCGGAAATGAACCCCCAGCTGGCCTCCATCGTGTTGCCGGCGGATATTGTCATCGTCATCACCTTGGGCATCGAATTGGGAAATTCGGTTGGAGACCTTCACCTCTGCCTTCCCTATGCGATGTTGGAGCCAATTCGAGAACGTTTACAGGTGAGTTTTCAGAGTGATTTTTTAGAAGCGGACCTGGGCTGGTTAAAACGCTTTTCTGCCAACCTCAAGGAAGCTCCCGTCAGGGTGTCGGTGTGTTTGGGAGAAACGGAACTCTCGGTAGAGGAATTGATGCAGTTTTCGGTCGGGGATGTGATTGCATTGAATCAATGTCCCACACAGCCGCTCACTGCCCTGGTGGAAGGGGTACCAAAGTTTTTAGGATTTCCGGGAACCACCAAAGGCATGCAGTCGTTTCAAATCAAGGACATCATTCTGGGGAGGGAGTAAGGGGCTGTTGAAGCTTTGAGCCGATGGGCAGTCAATGACCGTGGAAACATGGAGATCAACGATGAGTGAAGAAGACAGTGTCGATAGGAAAACGTTTGATGCCGAGAAGGAAATGATGGAGGCTTTAGCTCAGGAAGCAGCTGCAAAAAGCAGTAGTCAAGTGCCACAACTCAATGGTGGGTCTCAAGATCCGAATTTAGATCGGATCTTGGATATTCCCTTGGTGCTCTCCGCGCAGCTGGGGAACACCCGCATGCTGATCAAAGATTTGCTGCAATTAGGACCAGGATCTATTGTGGAATTGGATAAACTGGCGGGTGAACCGTTGGAAGTGTTGGTGAATGAACGGTTAGTCGCGCGCGGTGAGGTGGTGATGGTGAATGAGAAATTTGGCATCCGTCTGACTGATGTTATCAGTCCTAGTGAGCGCGTGAATAAACTTCGATAAGGACGTAAGGGATTAGGCGTGAGGCGTAAGGGGGCGGATCCGTTTTGTGCCAAACGCGTTATGCCTGACGAAGCAAGATGGATCTGACGCATGAAGCATTGAAAATGGCGGGGGCACTGGCTCTGGTTGTGGTGGTACTCCTTGGGGGATTGGCTTGGGTTCGGCGCACATTCGGGGAAGTACCCGGAAAGACCGGGGATCCGGTGATGCGCATTCTGGGCGGACTGCGAGTCGGTGCCGGCAAGCAGATCATGCTGGTTGAAATTGCAGGAGAGGTTTTAGTGTTGGGGACGACCGCCCGGGAGTTGACTTTACTCACGACGATTGTGGATGCCGACCGGATTCATCGTCTCCGTTCCATTGCCAATCCGGTCGTCGGGAGGCTAGGAGTGTGGCTGGGACAGTGGAATCGGCAGACATCGGAAAAAACCGTGGCTGGTTCATTCATAACGAAACAGCCAATCAAGATGTCGAACCGGATGTAACGGTCTTGTGGAGAGGAGCGTTTGTGGTCAAATTGTTTCAGGGGTGTCGTGGATGGCATGTTCTGGCGGTTCCGATTGGCCTGAGTCTGATTATGGGTCCGGCGACCGCTGTCTTTGCCCAGGTCGCCAAAGATCCCTCGATCAGTTTACAGGTATCCGGGTTGGATGGAACCGAACCGTGGACCTTCGGCATTCGCATTCTTTTTCTCCTGACGGCGTTGACCGTGGCGCCGGCGCTGTTGATGCTGGTGACCTCTTTTACACGCGTGGTGATTGTATTGGGCCTCCTTCGACAGGCATTGGGGACATTGCATGCGCCACCGAATCAAGTGATGATCGGATTGGCCATGTTTTTGACCCTGTTTATCATGGCACCGGTGTGGGAGCAAATCCGCGTGGAGGCACTCAATCCTTTACTGGAAAAGCAGGTGACACAGGAAGTGGCCCTAGAGCGGGCCATCGAACCTCTTCGTACCTTCATGCTGAAACAAGTACGGGAAAAGGATTTAACCCTGTTTGTGGAGATGGGAAAAATTACTCTTCCCCAAACACCACACGATGTGCCTTTGCATGTCCTGGTACCGGCCTTTGTGACCAGTGAATTACGGACGGCGTTTCAAATCGGGTTTCTGATCTACGTGCCGTTTTTGGTGATCGATATGATTGTTGCCAGCATTTTGATGTCCATGGGGATGATGATGTTGCCACCGATCATGATCTCGTTGCCGTTCAAGCTGGTGTTGTTTGTGTTGGCTGATGGATGGTTTCTGGTGGTGGGATCGTTGATGAACAGCTTTCAATAAGAAAAAACGTGAGGAGTGAGGAGTAAGGGGTGGGATGCAGGAGAGAGTAGAGCCTATGGCCAAGAATGAAGCGGTTCTCCTGACGGTTCACGGTTCACGGCGAGGCAGAAAAGGGTGAGGACATGACACCGGAAAGTGTGATGGAAATCGGCCAGGAGGCCATTACGACTATTTTGTTAGTTGCCGGTCCGATGTTGGGTCTCAGCTTAGTGGTGGGACTCTGCGTGAGTGCCTTTCAAGCCATGACCCAAATTAACGAAATGACCCTCACCTTTTTGCCAAAAATTGCCACCATGTTTGTGGTGCTCCTTTTCATGTTTCCCTGGATGCTGCAAATTCTTGTCGGATTTATGACCAATACCTGGCTGAGTATTCCTGAATTTGCGCGATGATTGCGGGAGCCCTTTGTGGACATGTGTGAGAAAGATGCCTGGTAACCGGTGCTTCAATGGGATTTCGCGATTCAGCAGATTTGGCAATTCTTAGTCGTGCTCGTGCGCACGGCCGTCATTTTGTCAGCCCTGCCGCTTCTAGGGGGCGTATCGGTTCCCACTCGCATCAAACTCGGCATGGCCGTCATTATCGCCGTCCTGCTGACCCCCGTGGTGACGTTTACCCTGCCTCCTAATTGGTTGGAGCCTGGCAATCTGGTGCTCGTGTTGGGCGCTGAACTGTTGGTCGGGCTGGTCTTAGGTTTGGCCATGCGACTTATTATGACTGCGGTGGAACTGGCGGGGAGTGTGATGGGCTTTCAGGTGGGGTTTGCTATGGCCGGAGTGTTGGACCCTGTCACTCAAGTGGAAACACCGGTATTCGGACAATTACTGACCATTCTCGCGACCCTACTGTACTTTCAAGTTGATGGGCATCATTTGGTTCTGTTGGCTTTGGGCAGTAGTTTTCAGTTGATCCCGCCATTTGGGGCGCATTTGGGCGCTCCGCTTCTGACTGATGTGACCGGGTTGATTCAACGGACGTACGACACCGGATTGAAGTTGGCCTTTCCGGTGATGGCCGCCACATTTCTGATCCATATCACGATGGGCCTACTCGGTCGGCTTGTTCCCCAAATGAACATTATGCTGACCAGTTTTCCCATTACCATTGCCATGGGACTGTTGGTGTTAGGACTGGGCTTGCCGTTCATCGCCTTGGTGTTTCAGGACTCCATTGTCGGAATGGAGTCAATACTGTGGGAACTGTTGCAGGAATTGGGACATGGCTGAGAATAAAGACGGAGCGGACAAAACAGAGCAACCGAGTAGTAAGCGCTTAGCGGAGGCTCGTCGCAAAGGGCAAGTGGCGATGACGAGGGAATTGCCCTCGCTGTTTGTCTTATTAGGCGGGGTCGGGCTGATTTCTCTCTGGGCGCCTCAAGCCATTATGCAATTCCATACGCATTATCGAAATTGGCTGGCACAGGCGGGAACACTCCAGTTGGACGCGCATTCCACCTATACTTTGTTGTTGGACATTACCAATCAAGCCTTTGTCCCGCTCATTCCTTTCGGTCTGTTAATCGGCGCGTTCGCCTTTGTGGCGATTTTCCTGCAAACGGGGCCGTTGTGGGTTGAGCAGGCCTTGAAGCCCAAGGCGTCCAAATTGAATCCCGCCAACGGGCTGAAGCGAATTTTTTCCTGGAAAGGAGTGGTGGACCTCATCAAGTCGATCCTGAAGGTGGCGGGAGTGGGGGGAATCGTCTATCTCATTCTGTCTCAATCGCTGCCGGCGATTCTTCAGCTTCCCCTTTTTGGGTTGAGAGATGCGTTTAGTGGAGCGTGGGGCCTTGTGGAAAAAATTGTATGGTCGGTCGGCGGGGCGTTGCTCCTATTGGCGATCATCGATTTCATCTATCAACGGTGGCAGCATAACGAAGATCTCAAGATGACCAAGCAGGAAGTGAAAGATGAGTCCAAGGATGTGGAAGGTGATCCGCAGATACGGTCGCGCCGGCTCAGTTTGCAGCGGGAACGTGCCCGGCAGCGGATGTTGCAGGCGGTTCCCAAAGCGGACGTGGTCATTACCAATCCGACTCACGTGGCCGTGGCCCTTAGATATGAAACAGGAAAAATGGATGCCCCGGTGGTTGTGGCGAAGGGGGCGGGATTTGTCGCGGATAAGATTAAGCAAATCGCGCGTCATGCGGGTGTGCCGATTATCGAGAATCGAAGTCTGGCTCGAGGTTTGTATAAGGCGGTGAAAATCGGGCAGGAAGTGCCCAGTGCCTTGTATCAGGCCGCGGCGGAAGTGTTGGCGTATGTGTATCGCTTACGCCATCTGCATGAACAGAACAGGTAACGGATGCTATGGCCTTTGATTCCCAAAAATTAAGAAAGGAACTCACCCCGGCTCATTACGGGGATGTGCTCCTGCCGATCGGCGTGGTGGGGATGCTGCTTCTGATGCTTCTGCCATTGCCCTCCTTTCTCTTGGACCTCTTTTTGTCGTTTAGCATTACCCTGGCCGTGTTGATTCTGCTGGTAACCATGCATGCCGGTCGACCCGCGGAATTTTCCGTTTTCCCTTCTGTGGTGTTGCTCACCACGTTATTCCGGCTGGCGTTGAATATTGCCTCGACCCGGGCGATTTTGATGCATGGCAATCAAGGCCCCGCCGCCGCAGGTGAAGTCATTCGCGTGTTTGGCGAATTTGTGGTCGGGGGAAATTATGCCGTAGGCATTGTAGTCTTTTCCATCCT
>JAOUGQ010000392.1 GCA_029865515.1 Nitrospirota bacterium | reverse complement strand
TACGTCGGTAGGTTTCCCCGGTAGTGTCTCCGTGGATTGGAAAATTCAAGACTAGTGCTTCCTCAAGAGAAAAATCTAGCGTCGAGACATTTTTCGGTGATGAACGAGGCTCTAACAAATGCGCGTGGGACGACACTGATATGGTCAATATAAAATGGTGGTGGGCAGCCATGCTTGGGGGCAGTATCTTACTCGCGGTGCCTGGTCATTCTGAGATTGGGGCTATTGTGGGGGATGTGGTAGGCCATTTCTTCTCCGCGATGATTTTAGCCATCGTGCCTATCCTGGGATATTGGCTGTTTTATAAACAGATTAGTGAAAAAGAAATCACGTATATCTTTAGTGCAGCATGGATTTATCTCGTTCTCTCGCAATTCTTCGGATGGTACTGAAGAGGTCTAGTTCAAAAAACGGCTCATGCTTCTGCGGATTGGGATAACCTTCCTTGGACTGCGCCAAGTCATACAAATAGCATACGTCTATTGTGCTAAATGGGTATGCCCATCTAAAGGTGTGCAAGCTTCCAGGTTGTGTTGGAAGGTCTTTTTCCCTTCAGGGATCGTATGCAATAAATCGGGTTTGAGGTTCGGCTGTTATCTGGCGTCTGTGATGCCCGTTGCCTAGAAGGCATTTGAGTTGAAGTTCTTGCGTGGGAAACTTATGAAATCTGCTGATCCCAGTGGGGCCATATGTTTTTAAAAACCGATGCCGGCAGTTGAGAAGAGGTGGGTTCGTTTTACAAACATGCATTCTGGTCACGACGATCTGTTGGCAGATGTCCCCATAAAATCGGAGAACTCAGGTTGGAAAATAAAGATTACTTTTAGTCTAGCCATAATGAGAAACACAGAGAACACGTCTGCCCGGGTCATCCGTAATGCTTATGAAAACTCCCTGGTAGAGTGACTATGTTTGTTTCGCTTACCTCCGCCGTAGAGTGCTAATCATGTGTGGTCGTTTTACCCGCAAAGAAGGCTTTCCACAACTGGCAAGAATCCTTGGGCTTCAAGTGCTGCTTCAGTTAGAGGCCCGTTACAACATCGCGCCTTCTCAATTCGTGGCGTATGTTCGCACAAACCCAGAATCGAAGGACCGGGAATGTGTCCAGCTGAGATGGCGCCTGGTCCCGTTCTGGGCCAAGGAGCCCAGCATTGGGCATAGCATGATTAATGCCCGAGCAGAAACAGTAGCGGAAAAACCGGCTTTTCGTAAGGCTTTCACCCACCGTCGGTGTCTCGTGCTGGAGGATGGATTTTATGAGTGGAAACGGGAAGGAAAGTCTAGGCAGCCCTCCTATATCCATTTTTGCAGACAATCGCCCTTTTTCGTTTGCCGGCCTGTGGGAACATTGGGAGAAGGTCGCGGGCATGGCGGTTGATTCCTGCGTGCTTATCACGACTGCACCGAATGCCAGCATGGAGCCTATTCACAATCGGATGCCGGTCATACTTCATCCTACAGATTATGCTCTGTGGTTAGATGCCCCGATGCATGATTCTTAACTCTTAATGGCCCTTCTTCAACCGTATGGATCCGAAGAGATGGAAGCGTTTCCGGTGAATCCTATGATAAATAATTCCCTGAGCGAGGGCCCCCAGTGTCTTCAACGTTAATATTGTGAGAAAAGGCAATTGGGGAAGAGACGAATGCCCTTGTGATCGGATACGCGAGGCAAACCACGCCTGAGTTTTTACAGAATAATGGGACGCTGAGTTCCGTCCTCTTTATGTTTTTTCTGACGGATTCCTCCGTTGTTTCATATCGTGAATTCAACTCGTAAGTGCAACACCACGGTTCGGTTTAAGAGGTCAGCTGCGGTAGCATCCAGGCTTCTTTTACCGACCAGGAAGAGGAGCACTTATGAGACGCTACACACAACTGACCTTGGAGCAACGCTATCAGATCCAGGCCTTGTTGAAAACCGGACACCGGTACAGGGAGATGGCTCGCGTGCTCGGGGTCCATGCCTCCACGATCAGCCGCGAAGTGCGGCGGAATCAGGGGTGCCGGGGCTATCGCCCTCAACAAGCCCACCGTATCACCCTAGCCCGGCGACACACCAAAGCTCGACGGCGTATTCCTATGGAAACGTGGCATCGCGTCGACCGCCTGCTGCAGGAAGAGTGGAGCCCCGAGCAGATCAGTGGATGGTTGCGCACGTGTCAGGGCTCTTCGGTCAGCCATGAATGGATTTACCAACATGTCCTCCACGACAAATGGGCCCAGGGGACGCTGTCCCGCCATTTGCGGTGTCAGCGACACCGCCGCAAGCGCTATGGGACCTACAGTTGTCGTGGCCAACTCCGCAACCGGGTGTCCATCGAGGAACGTCCGGCCGTCGTGGCCCGCCGCGCCCGGCTCGGCGATTGGGAAGTGGATACGATGATTGGCAAAGGTCATCAGCAAGCCCTGGTCTCCTTAACCGAACGCAAATCGCGCTTGAGCCTGTTGGCCAAGGTCGTGCGCAAGAGTGCGGACGCGGTCGCTACCGCGGTGATTGCCTTGTTGAAACCCCTTGCCCTCCCGCTGCACACCTTGACGTCGGATAATGGCAAAGAATTCGCTCACCATGAGAGGATCGCCCAAGCCCTCAAGGTGCGTTTCTTGTTTGCTCATCCCTATGCCTCCTGGGAACGCGGCCTCAATGAAAATACCAATGGTCTGATTCGACAGTATTTCCCCAAGCACCGAACCTTTACGACCGTTACAGAGGAAGCAATTCGAATAGTCATGAACAAACTCAATAATCGGCCCCGTAAAGTCCTTGGGTTTAAAACCCCCAATCAAGTATGTTTTGGTATGACCCCATCCGTTGCACTAGCGAGTTGAATCCAAGATATAACTGCCGTTTTTTTCAAGGATTTATCTACATTAAAGGTT
>JAOUGQ010000391.1 GCA_029865515.1 Nitrospirota bacterium | reverse complement strand
AATGGCGGGATACCGGGGGAAGCAATTCCTCACACGAGTTGCCAAGCCCTGCGAGTTTGGCAAGAGTTCAGACTTGAATTACATTCTGAAAAATTATATTTTTTGAGAAAAAGAAGATTCGAGGCTGACCACGCACCGAAAAGTGGAGGCTTCCCTTTGGTTGTCGATAAGAAGGTTTATTTTAATGGCCATATTAGGGTGTGCACCACATCCTCATTTGTATTCAACATCCAACAAACGGAATAGGCACGGAAGGCCCAGAGTCGTGAGGAGACTCTGCGAGTCTTACGGAACTCCTCTCACATCCATTGAACCATTGGAAGAGTCTCTTCGACATACTCTAGAAAGAGTGAACACTCAATCGGGAGGTACTGATTATGATCCGCTGCAGACCATCATTGACTTTTCCAGGTCCGGTTTTCCTGGTCATGGGCTTCATAAGCATGTTGACTCTGTTTGCCCCGGCCACCCACGCCTCGCCAACACTCAGCGTTGAGCAGCCGGTATATTTCCTAAGCCCTGATGAAGAACCCCTCCTCGTCGCACCGGGCTCGTATCAGGTGGAAGTGGCCGATGCCTGGCTCAAACTCATTCCCCACGAAGGGGGACGCGCCGAGGCCTTGTTGCTGCATGCCCAGTCCGGAACCCACGGCGAGGAGTTAGCGACTCCGAAGGTCCTGTTGATCCCGGTCGAGGAGCAGCCCGATATCCGCCAACTCACGCTGCTGTTGCCGGATGGCACGGACCTAGAAGCCGTCGGCTCGATGACCGGGGTTTGGCCCCGTGCGCTCCTCAAAGGCCACCTCAGCGGAAACATTTCGCAACGTAACCCGCAATTACGTCCTGACCTCGTCATTACGTCATATAATCACGAAACCAATTTTCTTCAGGTCAAAAACATCGGAAATGCCCCGGCTGTCTTTTCACAAGGGGGGCCATTAGTCTCATGGTTCGCAGAGGCACCGGGAGGCACTGTGCCCGCAGGGGGGGTGATTCAGCCCGGGCAAACCATTACGCTTAATCAATCCCCCCCGGCAGCCCCGCCAGTCGGATTGCGTTCTTGGTATTGTCCAGGCCCGGTCGATCCGACTCAGTATGCCTATATATACCCTTACTCTTGGCCGTATGCTCTTCCACAACCCAATGGACCGGAAGGATATAGTAAAAGTGTCCTTTTGGTGGACCCGGAGAATCGGGTTCAAGAAAGCAACGAAGTCAACAACGTGTATGTGGCTTCCCGACCAAATCCACACCAGTCCGTGCTGCAGGGTAGTGGCAGCCCAGACTTGATCGTCAGTTCAGTGGCAACAAATATACAGAATCAAAATGGTCGTTGGCTGACTATTGGAATAAAGAACATTGGTTCAAAGACCGGCTACTGGTGTGCCAAGAGAGATTTGAATTCAAATTTTGCAATAGGCCCGGAACTGCTAAAGGCTTATGTGGACGGGAGCGACATTGTGGCAAATTCCCCATTGACCTGGACCTACTCTCAGTCCGAACCCCTCATTCTAGATCCGGGTGAAGAACTGACCGAAACGAAATTTTTCCTCAGGGATGCGACCCAGAATCAATATGGGATTTGGTCTAACGGTCTCCAGCCGGGATGTCACGAAGTGCGTCTCGTCTTGAATCGAAAAAGTGAATTCGAGGGGGATCGGACCTGCAACAACGAAACATTTTATCACTATGCCTCTGGAGGGGCGAGTTGTGGCACCATGAAGATCATGCATACAAGTTCATGCACTCCCCTGCAAAGACAGCCCCTTTCGCAGAAGAACGAGCTTCTGCGAAGTCCAAGCCAACGCCCCTCTCTTCCATCCGATCTGATTCAACAAAAAAAGACCACCCCATAGTCAAGCAGCGTGAATCAAGATGAGAAAGGGCATACGGAGATTCTCCACGACGGTCAGACCTGAGTCATCTTAGGAAGGGAATACGCATCCAGTGAAGTCCGGAAGGGGCGGCGGCGGCAAGGCCGTTGCCGCTCAATAGAAATCCGGGCTTCCCCTCACGGAATACTCCTGCCTGGACTCCCAGGCTCAAGGACACGCATACCTCTCCCCTTGCCACTGACCGACCTCGTGTTGAATGGCGACGGACTGCTTCTTTTGGATTTTCTCCGGCCTCGATCCCTGTGGATGTATTGAAGATGGATTCCCGCTGCCGACCGGCGGGAATGACAACTACAGATCCATGCCCGCCTTGGGGAGAATGGTCCGTTTGCCCCTTGTTGTGACCAACGTCCTTATTCCTTGGCGCCGCTTCCCCTTTCGTTTTCTTCATCATGCCAGGTTGGATAGTTTCCAGGTTTCCCTGAAAAGGGTAAGGCGATCAGGGTCACCCAGGTGAGCCGGGTTGGGTCCCGATACTGTTCAAGGCCGATCGCCATGTGTTCATGGCCCTGACTGGGATCACGCAAGTATGTGCCAAGCACCCGATCCCACCACGGCAGGTTAAATCCAAAGTTGCGGTTGGTCTCCCGGGGGATGACCGAATGATGCACTCGATGCATGTCCGGCGTGACCAGGATCCATCTGAGCCGACGATCCCACTGTTGAGGAATGCGCACATTGCTATGGTTGAACATGGAAGTGGCATTGAGCAGCACCTCGAACATGAGCACCGCGCTTGGTGAGGCACCGATGAGGATAACCGCCCCTATCTTGATGAACATCGACAAGATTATTTCGAGCGGGTGAAACCGCACGCCGGTGGTGACATCGAAATCCACATCGGTATGATGCACCATGTGCAAGCGCCAGAGTATGGGGATCGCATGCATGAGCACATGTTGAACATACACCACCAGATCCAACAGGATGACGGCGAGGTTGAGTTCCACCCACCAAGGCCAATCCAGTTGATGAAAGAGCCCCACTT
>JAOUGQ010000389.1 GCA_029865515.1 Nitrospirota bacterium | reverse complement strand
GTAATTCCATACCGTAGCCTTCTTGGGCGACAATCTTTGTAATGTCTTCAGCAGGCACGGTCTGAGACAGCCAGGTCAGGTGGACCAGCCTGGGATAGAGATCGTAGGCGCCGGGCCAGACCAACTGTCCGTCGGCTGGTTTCGCGCTATGGGGCTTGAGTGACCAGGGATCAATGTGCCACAGCCCAACCAGTTGGAAGGGAATGACCATTTTGGACAGGTTCGGGTTGATTTGCACCAAACTTTTGGATGGCAATTTAGGAAGGTTGAGCCGGGGTTTGAGGCTGGGAGAAAGTCTGGCACTTCTGGCCGGGAGTCCCCGATCCCGAATACCGCTCAACGAGCCTGTCGCGGTAAGACTTTGCCCGCCGGGGAGGAGTAGCATCACCACATGCCTGTCAGGAGATTTTCCCTCCTCTCCCGGGACGAATACTGCCATGGGCGCTTCTAGGTGCTCCTCGTGGCTGGCTGGCTCGGCTTCCAGGAGATAAGCATTATGGCGTTCCCCTGGGATAAGTCGTAGCCAATCTTCGGCCTGTTCCACGGAATAGGTACCCGGTGGCACAAGCACATCACTCCCATCCGGCGTTAGGAAATGAATAGGCTGTTCCAGAATGATAGTCGGATTGTTCTCACTGGCCAGGATCGAAGAAGATCCCAAAATGCAAATCACGATTCCCAAAAGAAGGGTAAGCGTTAAGCATGATCGTAGAATCTTCATGTATTCTTTCTCCTGTTGATGAGGCCGTAGGCTCTGAAGGTCTTTTGTAAGCAACTGCGGGTTTCGCACCGAATAATATTTGCCGGCATGATCATGCGGAACCCAATCAGAGATTCCGGGGATTATGGTCCTATTGGGGAAATTTGTAAATTTCTCTCTTTAGCTTAAAACCATTCCTACTCAAGGTATTTATCGAAGAAGAACATGTTTTACAACAATTACATGGAAGACCGGACCAAAACGAGGAATACTGGAGGTGGGTATCCATATCGTTAATATGTCCCGCTCGTTTTTACCAAATATTGCCGGCCCCTGGGGTGTAGGTTTGGGCGATGACGGTGCTCGTCATCATCGTGTCGGCTTTGAGCATGCCATGGATGCCGGTTATCCCTGCATTGATATCAATTAAACCGCCGGACAGATTCATGTTGCCTCCAGCGATAATTTTAAGAGCTCCGGGGGCCTGAATGGTGACGGTACCTGATGAGTTGAAGGAGATCACTTGCTTGAGTTGGGCAATCTGTTGAGTCTGGGCGGTGACCTGGCTTTGAAGCGTGGCGACGGTTTGTTCCAGCGTAGCCAACTTGGAAAAAATGATATTAAACTTTTGTTCGGGTGTGGGCTGTTTTTTAGTGACCGGTTCTCGTCCGGAAGGGGAAAGAATCTTTCCTGTTGATGGTGACGAATATCGCTCCTGAATTGTTGGGTTGGCATCCAAGGCAAGAGCGAATGAAAGAGATCCGAAGAAAACTGCACAGATAAGGCTAGCTGTGATGTGAGAAATTTTGGTTGGCTTCATGGTCATCTCCTTTGTGAACCATTTCGAAGACACCAGGAGAAACCGTCCAGCCTGGCTCTTCTGCAAAGCCAGGCTGGAAAAGTTTACCCCTGGGAGATTTCAGGACTAGTACTTCCAGGAATGCGTATAGGAAAACGCTCCGTCCACCGGAGAGACTCCGACTCCGACTCCCGGCCCAAACCCGAATCCCTGAAATTGCTTGACGGTCTCGTCCAGCATCACGTCAACTGCACCGGAGACGACTTTGGATGGAGGGCCGGCTGACAATCCGACTCCAGAACCCCAACCGTCAAATGAGCTGAGAGGGACGTTGGGGAAAAAGGCAACCTCTGCGGTGATGCCGACTGCTGCGTTCGTAATTCCTTGAGGACCGATAAACCAGTATTTGCCACCATTCCCACGAAAATCCGTGACTCCCGCGATCCCAACCTGGGCTCCCACGCCAACTCCGCCGCCTAATGTAATCGTATAGCCCAAATAGAAATGTGAATCATCCGCTCCTCGACCACGAACTACTGCGAATTGAGGCGCCAGTCCTGCTTGAATCAACTTCTGGTCCATCGTAGCAACGGAATCCGTGCAAAAGTTATCAGTGCTGAAGATCGCATCCAGCTTACTCCGGTTTTGAGGATTATTCATGGCAAGGGCAATCTGCTTTAATTCCGGAACTTTATCTTGATAAGCCTGAAGGCGGTTGGTGATTTGTGACAAAAGCTGATTGCGATAGTTGGCGTCATTCTTGAATTTACTTTGGGCACTGTCCCTTCGTTGTTTGGCAGTGGGGAGCACCTGCTGCATGAACCCGGCAACCGCTTTTCCGGCTTTCATGGCTCCAACTGTGGCCTTGCATGCCGTGACTTTGGCCAATTGAGCTGCCTTGGCTGCGGCTGCTTGAGCCGCTGCTGCTGCCGTCTTGGCGGCTTGTTCTGCCGCTTGCTTGGCTTTTAACGCGGCGGCTCTGGCAGCATTGGCGGCCTGTTGAGCTTTTGCAGCGGCGGCGCGCCTGGCCGCTTCTGCGGCGGCTCTGGCTCTGGCAGCGGATCTCTTCGCGGCATCAAACAGTCCCCGCGATTGAATGCCACTATAGGTTCCTGTGGCGACCATGCTCGTTCCGTCAGGATTTAACAATTGCACCACGTGAACATCTAATTCGTCAGGTTCATCGCCGGGAGTGGAGAGCACAATGGGAATTTCCACTTTGACCTCGTGAGTACCTTTTTGGGCTTCGACCAACAAGGCATCTCGGCGTTCGGTTCCTGGAATAAGCCGGAGCCATTCCTGCGCCGCCTCGACGGAATAATCCCCAGAGTCCGCGACGACGTCACTCCCATCCGTCCCTAAAAAATGCACGGGTTGGTCAAGGGTAATG
>JAOUGQ010000390.1 GCA_029865515.1 Nitrospirota bacterium | reverse complement strand
GTCTCGATGCGACGTATCCTTGTACAATGTTGGAAAAATGTCAAGAATTCTGATCTCCATGCATACCACTTCCGGAGTTCTTTCTTCGCCTCCTGCCACTCAAAAATCTGCTTCGGTCCGGAGGGGATTCTCAGCATGGTTTCGCGCAATAGCGTTTCATGCCAGCCAGGGATTGAAGCGATGGGCCTTCCGTAGGCAAAACCTCTTCAATGGGTTCTATCACTTGGAGCTTTTCCTCACGAGACATCTAAATGACACGCACGCGTCATGGGAGACCATGGCATCCTGACGGAAACGAAGAATTTCGCTGAACCTTGGCTTCTCCACCTGGGCACAGATCCTTCGCCATTAGCTCAGGATGACGGCCTTTTGCTAGAGGACCCTTCTCATTTTTTCAAATGTGTGAACGGAAGAAAATTCCACATTATGCCGGTCCCCATACGTAATAGTTCACCACCACCGAATGAGGTGCTTTCTGGGCAGATTGTTTCCTGGTACTATGAGAAAAATGTGGAGGGATTAGCCATGAAAAGGATTTCCAAGGTCAAGGTCTTGTCGGGGTATCGACTGGAGTTGGAATTTGACGACGGGGTATCCGGAAAGGTAGACCTCTCCGACTCAGTCGGCAACGGTGTGTTCGCCGTGTGGCGCGACCCGCTCGTTTTCGAACAGGTTCGTATCGGGTCATCCGGTGAACTGGTTTGGGGCGAACAGATTGATCTCTGTCCGGACGCACTCTACCTTAAGGTGACGGGCAAAAAACCGGAAGACATTTTTCCCGCGCTACGTAACCAGGCCACTCATGCCTGAAATCAGTCGCTTCTTTGGCATTGTGATCAAGATGTTCTTCGACGATCACAACCCGCCACACTTTCATGCAGAATATGGTAGTGATCTTGCGTTGATCGATATTCGCACTCTGGCTGTGTTTTCCGGGAGGTTGCCTCCTCGCGTGACTGGTTTTGTCATCGAGTGGGCGACACTTCATCAGCGCGAACTTCTCACTGACTGGGAAAGAGCGCAAGCGCGTCAAGAGCTCCAGAAGATCGCGCCCTTGGAATGAGCTGTCGCCCCACAAGCAATAGCGTGGGGAAGCTTCTGAAGCAACAGCAAAATCAAAAAATTTCATAGGATCGTCTATGGCTGATTGCTGCAACGATAAAGCGTGTGAGATTGAGGCGCTTCGTGATCGCCAAAGCGCGACGCTGAAGATCGTGCTCGGCATTAATGCTCTCATGTTCTTCGTCGAACTCACGGCAGGGCTGCTCGCCGGTTCTGTTTCCTTGATCGCTGATTCGCTGGATATGCTGGGCGATGCTCTGGTGTACGGCTTCAGTATTTACGTGGTCGCGCGCGGTGCAAGAATGAAAGCCAAGGCAGCCCTCCTCAAAGGCGGGATCATGGCGGCCTTTGGTCTATTCGTTTTGGGGCAAGCGATGTATAAACTTATTATTCCGCATGTCCCATCGTTCGAAACCATTGGGGTTATTGGCCTGCTCGCGCTCGCCGCAAATAGCCTTTGTCTTCTATTGCTCTGGCGGCATCGGGCCGATGACATCAATATGAGTTCCGTGTGGTTATGTTCTCGCAACGATATTATTGCGAATATCTCCGTGTTGTGTGCCGGCATAGGCGTGTGGCTCACCAGTTCAGGCTGGCCTGATATTCTGGTGGGTTTAGGGCTAGCGGCTCTTTTTTTACGATCAGCGGTATTCGTCTTGGGCGGGGCTATGACAGAGCTTCGCGCAGTCCATGCCTCACATTAGCCATACAACCGGCAGTCAAAAGCCTCTTTGGATCTCGCTGAATCCTGGCTCATTCACCTGGGCACAGATCCTTCGCCCTTGGCTCAGGATGACGGCCTGTTGATTGCTTTCTCTTCTCATGTTTCCAACCTGTGCTGTCGCTGACCTGCGTATTCATTTTTTGACTTTCAGCCTCACTGAAATCATGGCACAATCTAGTTAGGTTGTCGTACCAAAAACCTACTGTAAGTTTTCTCAGGCGTTACGTCCTTCACTGCTTTCATGAAGCCATGGGGTTGGTGTATTCAATAATTAGGCCCAGAAAGTGAACAAGGGCACGAAAGGCATTAGCAAGGCTGCATTTGCTACGATTGGAGGTACATCTTAAGCTCCTTCTCCTGTAAGGCTCCTCAAGGCATGAACCCAAACCGTAAGACACTGGCGTTGTTGACAGTCGGGATCTTGCTTGGCATCGCCATCTGGGTGTTCTCGCCATGGCTTACAGGAAAAGTCGAACCATGGGACGCCGACGCCCCAATCTGGTCGCTTTCATGGCTGATCGTGGCCATCGCTGGTGGCCTGGTCGGGCACATTCGAGGGGTTTGGCTGCCGATAGGATATGGCTTTGGCCAAATGCTGGTTACCATCCAATCCGTGTTTAAAGGCGAGTTCGGAACATTCGGCTGGGCATTCATTGGGAGCTACGCGGCAGTCGCCTCCCTCCTTGCGTTGGCACTCACCGGGATAGTCCAGCTGCTTAAGTACTACTGGCACACCAACAGGCCTCCAGCTAATGGTGCTTAAGTTTTCGATTCAGCCGCCGGCAAACCGACTAGGCGGCTGCCATCATTCGTTCTAACGCTTGGTCGATCGCGAGGAACCGGGCATTCCACTGATCACGATTAACTCACTGTTCAATGAGTCAGCCGGAAAGGAAACAGAGGATCTCATTGAACCCTGGCTGCTCCGGCTGGGCATAGATCCCTCACCGTTGGCAAAGGACGACGGCTTGTTGATAGCTCTCTCTTCTCATGTTTCCCCACGACCCTGCCTTGCGCTCATTCCGAACCTGGATCTTTAATTGTTCCATGCGAATTTTTATCCTAAACAGGGATCTTCTTCTCCAGGCCGTCCGCGAGCAACA
>JAOUGQ010000388.1 GCA_029865515.1 Nitrospirota bacterium | reverse complement strand
TCCAAGGGAACTTTATGCAAACGGAACGGTACAACAACTCAGAGAATACGCCGCAACGTGCCTGGAATCCCTTGATGAAAGCAACCGTTCGTCCTAGCTTGAGAAAAAACCTAACCCATTAGCACAATACATTTTAATGCCTACAACTATACCATTCGAACTAATTGAATCGGCCCTCCAGTCGATTCCCATACAAAGCCGTACGATGCTTCAGCTTCTTTTGCTGCAGTATATGGATGTGAGTCAAGAAGCCATTGATTATATGGCCAGCGATCAACCCGATTCCCGATTTTTGGCCGGGAATCAACCAAAGGGTAAAACGATATCGCTGGAAGCGGTTCGAAATGTGGCATCCCGGGCAGACCAGTACAAGGGATATTACAGGCAGAAACGGGAACGTCCAGGAATGCACATTAAATTCCTGACCCAATCCCTAACTATCATTGATAAGACCATTCGAATTGCCGAGCGGTTATTAACGTCAGACTTCGGAGCAGACGAAATGGCCCTCCAAGCCGCCAAAGCCCAAGCCCCGTCCATTCTTCTTCGACAGGAGCAAAGGAAATTGCAGCGCGCCTGGGATAACCAGGAATTAACGGTAAAGGATTACCAAATACAACGGTTATTCCTTGAATATCAGGGGTTATTGCGAAGACGTGAGATTCTCAGACGTCGATTGAAAATCGCTAAAAGCGATTTCGTCACGGCCGGCAATTCCCCATTAAAAGATCATGAAATTGCTCATGTCTGGGGGATTCCATTAGGAAGCCTGGTTGCCAGAAAAGTGAAAGCTCTTCAGCAATTCCTGACGGAATTACAGAAAAATCTGGAAGAATCATCAGCTCCTAATGAAACATCTCAACCCATTGACCTCTGGAAGGAAACTCTTCATAACTTGGCCCAACGGCCCATTGAACGCTCAATTGTGGAATACGATGGATTGGAGAAAACTGAGGAAGGTTTGCTGGATAAATTGCGGGCATTTGTCAGCGGAAACATGCCAGAACCCGAAGAATCAAAATTCTGGTCAAGTATTACCAAAGTCAATGACACCGAATTCTCTGGCACATGGAAATCCCACGCTCGTTCAATTCTGGCATTTCAACGATTACACGCGCTGTTGAATGATATGGACTTTTCTGATGAGGGACTTGAAGAGGAATTACGGGTTAAAATCTATCCCAAGCTTCCTGACGACCAACTGGCTACGCCTGAATCCGATGAAAAACCCGTTGAGCTGGGTGAAATGGGGTTAGGGGTGCTGAATGCCTTTGCCGGAGAACAGGACGACAAACGAAGGGGGTAGTCTACAGCCCATTTATTTCAATATTGTTCAGCTAATTAGCCGCCCCCTAAAGTATTTATGACTTCGTTGGCCCATTCAGCGCTCTGAAAATACACATCTCGTAATACATGTGATTCAAAACGAGAACACTCGATCTGGTTCCATTCTCCTCGCTCATAATGTATCACACAGCTTAATATTTCGCCTAGAATTCCCTCTTTTTCAATCAGCGCATGCCGAATTTCAGAAGAAAGAGGCAAATCCTTCAGAAGTTGCTTTATCTCACAGTCAAAATAGGCATCCAAGACAGAAAAGAGGCCAACCGTAAAGCCTTGGCTGGAGGATACTCCTTGTAACCGACTCAATTCTTGACACATCCCTCCGCGAATCAGAGCAATGCGCATTAGTTCCCTTGGCTTTCCTCCGGTATTGGCCAGAACGAGTAATGATGCCCATTGCCGCATCCGTTCCGTCCCCACCATCCCCACCGCTTGAGCAATCGAATCAACCGCTCGAGGAAGCCCCACCGAGGCGGAATTCACATAACGAAGAAGCTTAAGGCTTAAAGACAGGTCGTTTTTGACTAAATTCTCTAAGTCTTTGATTTGGATATCGGGATCTTGCAATTTGACCAACAAAAGCACAATAGCCATACGATTACTGGAAAGCTTAACCCCCTCCACAATTTGGGGTTTACAAAAAAAATATCCTTGAAAATATTCAAATCCCAGCTCATGGCACATCTTAAATACATCTTGATCTTCGACTTTTTCTGCCAGTAATCGAACCGGGTACCGTTTCAACATCTGAATTTGCTCACAAAGCTGCTGGTTCGTTAATGCCAAAATATCCACTTTGACAAAGTCAGCAACCTCTAATAAGGCTTGATGAGAATCCCGTACGACAAAATCATCCAACGCGATTTGATACCCATGCTTTCTGGCCCGGGCGAGGGCTTCCAAAATCAGAGGCGTCGGCTCAATGGACTCCAAAACCTCAAGGACGACGTTTTTCGTTGGCAGCACTTCATAGTTATGGCTTAAAAAGAAATTACCTGTCAGATTGATGAAAGCCTGAGCAGTTCCCGCCAATTGGTCAATCCCAAGCTCTAAAAACGTATTCACCATGACTCTGGCTGTGGCCTCATCTCCATCGACAATTTCGGCCCTGTTTGCTTGACCATCTCGATACAAGAGTTCGTACCCGAAAACCTCACTTTGACGATCAAAAATGGCTTGTCGACCAACAAACACAGATTGATTCATGTTCTGAGCAAGAGTGGATGTCATGACAGAAGTCTCGGATTAAGAAACGCTTGTTTAAGAGTTATCTCCATGATCATCATGCATTACAAAAGATATACAGAGGTTGCTTGTGAAAGGCTCTCAATAAGAAATGGGCTAAAAAACCCGCTTGGGAACCAGATCATTTTTTAGGAAAAAGAATTGTCCAATGTTCTCCGGCTATGGTATAGATCTGCTGGTTCAGCGTGATGCGCGGCGGTGTAGCTCAGGTGGTAGAGCAGCGGACTCATAAGCCGCGGGCCGGGGGTTCAAATCCCTCCACCGCCACCAATTCTTTTCTCTTCAGCGCATTCCCAGTCCTCGTCTCA
>JAOUGQ010000095.1 GCA_029865515.1 Nitrospirota bacterium | reverse complement strand
GCCATGCGGCGCAACCGGCAGACCAAGGACACTGAAGGGATCGCCTTTGCCGTTCGCAATCCGTTGATCGAAAGCCTGAAGGCTTTGTTGCCATTCCAGCTTACTCCGGCGCAGGAGCGTGTGATCCAGGAAATTAGGCGGGATATGGGACGGCCAACGTGCATGAACCGCTTGTTGCAGGGAGATGTGGGGTGCGGGAAAACGGTGGTCGCTCTTCATGCCATCGTGATGGCCTGTGGGTCCGGCTATCAAGCTGCCCTGATGGCACCAACGGAAGTGTTGAGTGAGCAGCACTATCTGTCGTTGTGTCCACTGTTTGAAGCCCTGGGTGTCCGTTCCATCCTGTTGAAGGGCGGGCAGACCGGACGCGAGCGGGCGGAAAATCTCGCCGGTATTCAATCAGGCCAGGTGGAGGTGGTGGTGGGCACGCATGCGTTGTTACAGCCGGATGTGCATTTTGCCAAGCTAGGGTTGGTGATTGTGGACGAGCAGCACAAATTCGGCGTGTTGCAACGCGCACAGCTTCGGGAGAAAGCGTCATGGCATCCCGATGTGTTGGTGATGACCGCTACGCCTATTCCCAGGACCTTGGCGATGACGCTGTATGGTGATCTGGATGTGTCGGTAATTGATCAGTTCCCTCCGGGGAAAAAGCCTGTGAAGACGGTGTTGTTCTCCTCAGGTCACCGGAAAGAGGCCCATCAAGTCATGCGGAAGGAATTGGACGCGGGGCGACAGGCCTATGTGGTGTATCCGCTGGTTGAGCCGTCAGAAAAAATCGATCTGCAAGCCGCCATTGAGGCGGCTGAGCAATTACGCGAAGAATTATCCCCGTTTCGCATCGGATTGTTGCATGGTCGATTGCCTTCCCGCGAAAAGCAGGCTGTCATGGCACAGTTCAAAAAGAGAGAGATTGATGTGTTGGTGGCCACGACAGTCGTCGAGGTCGGGTTGGATGTTCACAATGCGACGGTCATGCTTATTGAACATGCGGAACGTTTTGGGTTGGCGCAACTTCATCAATTGCGTGGCCGGGTCGGGCGAGGCCTTCATCAAGGCTATTGCATTCTGATTCATGCCTTAGGAAAGATTCCGTCATACTCCCAGCAAATGCCCTTAAAGCGTGTGCCGGGTCGACCGTCTCGCGAAGAGATCGTGAAGGATTTGCAGAGGGATGTGTTCTCCCGATCAACGGCCCGGCGCCGTCTCGGGGTGTTTGCTCAATGTGAAGACGGGTTTGCCTTGGCGGAAGAAGACCTCAAGATTCGGGGGCCGGGGCATGTTCTAGGGGTGAAGCAATGGGGCGAGATTGATTTTCGCGTGGCGGATTTGGCTCGAGATACCGTGCTGTTAACCAAGGCCAGACAGGTGGCGCTGGAATTGTTGGAACGTGATCCGGCTTTGGCCATGCCGGAACATCAATGCATCAAGGAAACCCTGTTGCGGAAGTGGAACAAAAAGTTGGCTCTGGGATCCATTGGATAAATCCAAGAGCAGGCATTATTTAAATAATTATTTAGAAAAAAGTAACAAAATTGAATGAATAAATTGGTTTAGACAGAAGTGGCGCGTGCATCATTTCCCGTATTTTCCGTTTGACCTGCCAGGAGGTTCATGCTAGATATCCCATGTCAAAATGGCCTTGCCCGGATGGCGGAACTGGCAGACGCGCCGGACTCAAAATCCGGTTCTTTCACGAGAGTGGGAGTTCGACCCTCCCTCCGGGCACCAGGGTTTCTGACATATTTGACGAGGGAAATTGACGAAATTAGGGCAAAATTTTGGGTAGTGTTCGAATATAGTGATGACGAATTCAAGGCCAAAAATTGACTTGACAGGGGCTACCGCCTTGACTATAGTTGGTCCCCTTAATTAAGAAATAAATTCGTATATTTGAATTCGTTCGTTTTTTTGATTATTCACTCACACTTCCAAGGAGGAGCCACATGCGGAAGGTAGGGTATTTCGGATTAGCAATGATTTTTGCAGGCTCGGTGGGCGTGGCGTTTGCGCAGGAGCGTGCACCTCAGAATGTAGGGTATGGCACAGGGGTAGGGGATTCTCAAGGTGTTGGCGACAGATCGAGGGTGATGGACCAGGACGATATGTTGCGGTATCTCTCAGCACCAGAAACCGTAATGGGTGAAGTGGTGGCTGTGGACCTTGCTGGCGGGGTATTGTATCTCGACATGGGTGGAAGTTCACATGACGAACGGCAGACCCTTAGAGGGTCCTTAAACATGCAGCCTTTGTATATTAAAGATGCCACCAACTTGGAAAACCTACGATCAATTAGTAAAGGGGATTATGTTTCAGCCCAAGTTCGTCAGGAAACCACAGACCAGCAACAGTTTTCAACGGGTCGAAGAATAGTTCTAACCGTCTATGTCTTAGATAAGACTCAGGTATTAGGCGGAGCGGACAATGAAGACTTTGGTGGGGGGTTAGGCCAACGTCCAAATCCTTACAAGTATCGAGGGATTCACACACGAACAGCTGGCTACACAGGTGTCCCTGAGGGTTCTGTTCAGCCAGGAGCCGTCATGTCAGGAATCACCAGCGAGGTTGGTGTGGTGACTGGTGCCGCTCCTTGCTGGCAATGTGCCCCACAACCGACAACCATTAACGAGCGTACGGATAAGACCATTGCCACAGATTATGGCGATAAGCGCGATAATTTTAACAAGGGTACGGTTCAGTAAGTTTTCGGTTACAAGCAAGTCCGTTTTCAAAAAGAGCGTGCCGGTTAACATCCGGCACGCTCTTTTATTATCTGGCAGGTTTATCCATTTAGCTTTACAGATAAGAAAAAGATAAATTATTCGACGGCGGTGGGAGAATATTTAGAGCGCATGGAAGAGCTGGATCTTCGAGGGGTGATTTGTCCTTACAATTTTGTCAAAACCAAGCTTAAGCTGGAGACGTTAGAAATAGGGGACCAGTTAAGCGTTTTGTTAGATGAAGGCGAGCCAATTCGGAATGTCCCCCAAAGCATTACCAATGAAGGACATCAGATCCTCAAACAAGAAAGAATTGGTCAATATTACCAGGTAGTTATTCAGAAGGAAGATGTATGATGGGGTTCGAGTTGGGAATTCCAGTCGGCTTTTTTTTTCTTTGAGGTAATCCTTGAATTAAAAGGGTAATTTCTCCTTTGATCGATTTACCCTTTAACTGTTGACCGATTTTTTCGATTTCCCCGCGCAGAATTTCTTCATTGAATTTTGTCAGTTCTCGTGTCAGCACGATGTGGCGGTTTCCCATGATGGTGTTGATGACTTGCAAGGTATTGAGAACCCGATGCTGGGTCTCAAACACGATGATGGTTCCTGTCTCCTCTTTGAGGTTTTGGAAAAACTTTTCCCTTGCACCTGGTTTTCTTGGCACAAATCCCTCAAAGATAAACCGATCGGTTGGGAGTCCTGACACGCATAACGCGGTAAGAACGGATGATGGTCCGGGAATAGGAACAAGCGGAATGTTTGCCTCGATGGCCCGGCGAACCAGATAAAACCCCGGATCAGAAATCAGGGGGGTCCCGGCATCGCAGACCAATGCGACGGAGCTCCCTTCCTGAAGGCGATGGAGAAGGAGGTCAGTTTTCTCTTCTTTGTTGAAATCGTGGTAACTGGTGAGTGGGGTGCCGATTTGATAATAGGTACAGAGTTTCTGCGTGCGTCGCGTGTCTTCGGCGGCGATGATGGACACTTCTTGTAGGATGCGTATAGCCCGGAAGGTCATGTCTTCCAGATTTCCGATTGGGGTGCTGACGATATAGAGTGTGCCGCTCATGGAATGTTGGGAAAAGAGATGTGGAGTAAGACCGGGATGGTACTGGGTGAGTAGGCGATTGTCCAGGAGGGGCCACCCGTGCTTACCTTGTCCCGCCGTGAATTGTGAAAGGACGTAAGTGATGAACGAGAAAAATGGGTTGAAAGGCCAGGTGGCTCTTGTCACAGGAGGTGGAGTGGGCATTGGACGGGCAATTGCGCAGGCATTAGTTGGTCAACAGGCACGGGTCGCTATTTGCGGGAGACGCCTTGAGGAATTGGAGCGCACAGCCAGAGCATTAACCAAGGCCGGGGGAGAGGTGCTTTCTTTGCCCTGTGATGTGACCCAACGAGTAGATGTTGAGAGAACCGTCAATGGGGTGGTCCAGAAATTTGGACGTGTGGATATTCTCGTCAATAACGCCGGCGCATCCGGTCGAACGCCGATACAGGATCCTGATGATTCCAAGTGGCAGAATATTATTCAGGTGAACTTAACCGGCAGTTATCTTTGTGCAAAACTTGCGATTCCTCATATGCTCAAGCATCAATATGGCCGTATCGTTAATGTTTCCTCCGTTTTGGGACGATTCGGTGTGGCGGGGTATTTGGCTTATTGTACGGCCAAGCATGGGATCTTAGGGTTTACCAAAGCTCTGGCGTTAGAGGTTGCCTCCCAGGGCATTACGGTGAATGCCATTTGCCCAACTTGGGTGGATACAGCCATGGCCCGGCAGGGAATCGAAGAAACCGCAGCCATCATAGGTGTTTCACCAGAAGAATTTCGTGAGATGGCGATCAGTGCGGTCCCGATCAAGAGGATGGCGGAAGCCGAAGAGGTTGCCAGTTTAGTGGTGTATCTTTGCTCAAAGGCCGCGGGTGCCGTGACCGGCCAGGCCTTGAATATCTGTGGTGGAGCCACGGCAGGTATTGCATGAGTTGCCAAAGGCCCTTCCTGTTTTTCCTTAACCGGTAATTTTGTTAACTTGTTGATTTTCTTGACCTTCTCTGGAGCCAGATCTATACTCGAAGCTGGGTGTGTTTGTGCATCTCTTCAATAGGTTTTTCAATGCCTGAAATACTGTCTTATCTCACGATGGGCCTCTACTTTGGAGGAACGCTCCTCTTTCTCCTTTATCTCTGGCATCGTTCGGAAGTCATATCAAAAATTTCTCTTTTGGCCACCGGCCTGGGATTTTTTTCTCATACCGCTACGCTTATTATGGCCATGGTGTCGACCGGTCATTTTCCCATTATGACCTTCAAGGACGCCATGTCCTTTTTTGCCTGGGGGTTAGTATTGGTCTTTTTGATGGTTGGTCTCAAACGGGGTTTAGAGGTGTTGGGCGCATTTATTCTTCCCCTGGCCTTTCTTTCTCTCGTCTCAGCGACCCTGGCTCCCCATGAAGCGGATTCAATTGCCCCGGTCTTTCAGACGGTGTGGGTGCATGTGACGCTGAGTATCTTAGGTACCATTGGATTCGCCGTGGCCTTCGTGGCGGGTCTGATGTATGTGATGCAAGAGCGTCTCTTGAAATCCAAGCAATTTAATGTTTTGTATTTCAAGCTTCCTCCTCTGGATTTTTTAGATTCCTTAAACCAACGATCCATCCTTTTTGGATTTCCCTTATTGACCTTGGGAATTCTCACGGGGGCGGTTTCAGCTCAATTGACGATTGGTTCGTATCTGAGTTGGAACTCTGAGCAAATTTGGGCGTTGATAACCTGGGTGTTCTATTTTGCGGTCTTGATGGGAAGGGTGACGGTAGGGTGGAGAGCTAAAAAAGCCGCGTATCTCACCATTGTCGGATTTGCCGGAGTGATTTTGACTTTTGTGGGTATCCTCCTGAAAAACCATCAGCCCCTATCACCTTTATGAATATTATCGTCTTAGGACTCAACCATCGAACAGCTCCCGTCGAACTTCGGGAATTACTCGCTATCCAGGATAGCCGGATGGGAGAAGCCTTTGGTCGGCTCATGGCCTATCCAGGAATCAAAGAAGCCATGTACCTGGGGACCTGCAACCGTGTTGAAGTCTATGCGGTCGTGGACAAGGGTGAATGGGGTTTTCGTCAACTGGAAGATTTTTTGGTGGCGACTCATTTCTCCTTGTCATCCGAGGATTTACTGCCACATCTGTATCACTACAGTGATGATAAAGCCATCGCTCATTTGTTCCGGGTGTCGGCCAGTTTGGATTCCATGGTTGTGGGAGAACCCCAGATCCTCGGTCAGGTGAAGGAAGCCTATGAGCTGGCTCTGACTCATCGTTCATCCGGGGTTATTCTCAATAAGGTCGTCAAAAAAGCGATTTCGGTGGGGAAAAGTGTCCGGACCAACACCAGGATCGGGGAGTATGCCGTTTCCGTCAGTTACGCTGCAGTGGAATTAGCCAAAAAGGTTTTTTCCAACCTAAAGCAACGAGCCGTGTTGTTAGTGGGTGCAGGGGAGATGGGAAAGTTGGCGGCACAACACCTGGTGAACCAGGGTGTCAAAGAAGTCTTTATCACGAACCGGAATCATCATCGTGCCTTGGCCCTTGCGGAACGGTTTCATGGACACGCGGTTCCGTATGAACAACTGGGATGCCATCTACCCAAAGTGGATATTGTTATTTGTGCCACCGGTGCTCCTCACTATGTCATTTCCAAAGAAGACATTGAAGACGCGGTGCATCATCGAATGAACCGGCCGATGTTTTTGATCGATATTACGGTTCCTCGAAATATTGATCCGGCGGTTAGGGATGTTGATAACGCCTATGTGTTTGATATTGATGATCTCAAGGCCCATGTCGGGCAGAATCAGGAAGAGCGCTTAAAAGAAGCCGAAACTGCGGAGCGCATGGTAAGGGAAGAAGTCGAAAGTATAGTGGCCTGGGTTCGCGGGCTGGAGGCCACCCCCACGATTGTGGCCTTGAGAAAAAAAGCGGAAGATATCAAGCAGGGCGAGTTGGAGAAAATCTTCAATCGTTTGGGTGAATTATCACCGAAGGAGCGAGCCGCCATTGAAGGGCTTGCCTCGGCCATTGTGAATAAATTACTGCATGGTCCTGTCGTGACGCTGAAGTCTGAAGCGCAATCTCAAAATGGATTTGCCTTTATTGAAGCGGCTCGCCGGTTCTTTGAACTTCAGGAACGGGAAATCCATTCCGGCGAAGCTCAGATCCTAGAGGATGAAACGAGTGATGTCGTCAGCGAAGAGACGTTGCCGCAGAAGGATGGCGTGTGAGTCATCGAGACAATCTGACACGCTCCACGCTCATCGTGGGAACACGAGGGAGCCAACTGGCACTATGGCAAGCTGAATGGGTGCAAAGCCAGATTAGAGCCATTGTCCCGGATGTTTCGGTCATTCTGAAACGCATCCAAACCAGCGGAGACAAAATTCAGGATGTTCCCCTGGCTAAAATTGGGGGAAAGGGGCTGTTTGTCAAGGAAATCGAAGAAGCCCTTCTACGACGGGAAATCGATCTGGCCGTGCATAGCATGAAGGATGTCCCTTCCGTGTTACCTGAAGGGCTAGAGATTATATGTGTTCCCGAGCGGGAGGATCCAAGAGATGCGTTGATTGCCCGTGATAACTATAGCTTAGAAAAACTGCCGGTCGGCGCACGGGTGGGAACCAGTAGTTTGCGCAGGCAGGCGCAATTGTTACATGTTCGTCCGGATCTTGAGATCGCCGTCTTGCGCGGGAATGTCGATACACGACTCCGCAAGGTTCGTGAGAATCATTTTGATGCGATTATTCTGGCTGCTTCTGGTCTAAAGCGATTGGGTTGGGATCAAGAAGTGACTGAATACCTTTCCGTGGATGTGAGTCTTCCGGCAATCGGTCAAGGTTCGTTGGGCCTGGAAGGTCGGGAAGAGGATACGTTTGTGCGGGACTTGGTTGCCCGGTTTGAGCATCGGCCAACCAGGATTGCGGTCACCGCTGAACGAGCCTTGCTGACACGTTTGGAAGGGGGATGTCAGGTGCCGATTGCCGGCTATGCCACTCTTCAAGGGGACACACTGACTCTTGACGGGTTAGTCGCGAGTCTTGATGGGAAGCGATATATTCGTCAAGTGATAAAGGGGCCGGCGGGAGAGGCCGGATCTCTTGGCGCCAGGTTGGCTGAACAATTGTTGGAGAGCGGGGCGAAACCCATTCTCCAGGAAATTTATGGGACGGCATGACCAAGTTGGTGTCGAACAATGGGCGGGTGTTTCTGGTCGGAGCCGGGCCTGGTGATGCGAAGTTGCTGACCTTGCGGGGGAAAGAATGTTTAGAGCAGGCTGATGTGGTTTTATACGATCATCTAGCCAATCCCGAGTTATTGAAATTTTCGCCTTCCCATGCCGAGCGAATTTACGTTGGGCGAAAGGGGCGTGGAGTCTATCGCGATCAAGCAGAGATTCATGCTTTGTTAGTCACTAAGGCTCAGGAAGGGAAGTGTGTCGTGCGACTCAAGGGCGGCGATCCCTTTGTGTTTGGGCGAGGAGGGGAGGAAGCCGAATTCGTCGCTGATGCCGGTATTCCGTTCGAAGTGGTGCCTGGAGTCACGGCTGCCGTGGCGGTGCCGGCTTATGCGGGTATTCCGGTGACTCACCGGACGCTTGCCTCGACCGTGGCATTCGTGACCGGGCATGAAGATCCGGCGAAACCCTCGAGTGCGATGGAATGGCCGCGCCTCGCCTCCGCTGAAGGGACCTTGGTGTTTTTGATGGGTATGAAAAATCTTCCGCAGATTGTGGAGCGACTCATTCAGGAAGGCAAGCCTGCGACGACTCCCGTGGCCTTGATCCGGTGGGGTACCTATGCTCGTCAACGAACGGTGGTAGGGTTGTTATCGGATATTGTTGCAAAAGCCTCTAAGGCGGACATGAGTCCGCCGACGGTAATTGTGGTGGGTGAAGTGGTTCGGTTACGAAATCGACTGAACTGGTATGAATCACGTCCCCTCTTTGGAAAAGGGATATTGGTGACCAGGCCACGCGACCAGGCGCCGGCTCTTTCCAATCTGTTGGCGGCGCAGGGCGCTGAACCGGTGGAATGTCCTACGCTGGAAATTCAGCCTCCGGATAGCTGGGAGCCGATGGATGAAGCGATTCACATGCTCTCGACTTACGATTGGCTGATTTTTACGAGTGTGAACGGTGTTCAATCGTTCATGCGGCGGCTTTGGTTTCATCAAAAAGATGTGCGAAGCCTGGCAGGACTGCGCGTGTGTTGTATTGGGCCGCGAACGCAGGAAGAGGCCGCTCGTTGTGGGGTGATCGCGGATCTGGTTCCCAAAGAATTTCAGGCCGAAGGTATTTTAGAGGCCATGGGCGGATTGGGAGTGGAGGGTCAACGGATACTGATTCCACGAGCCAAGGTCGCGCGTGAGATTCTTCCTGACCGGCTGGAAGCGATGGGAGCCATGGTTCGGGTGGTACACGCCTATCAAGCGGTACCGCCTGCCGTGGAGATTGCCCCTATTCGAGATCGATTACGAAACAGGGAAATTCATTATCTGACCTTTACCAGTTCTTCCACGGTACGCAATTTTTGTCAGTTGTTTGATAATCGCCAGGAATTGCAGGAATTAACCCGGAACATTCCGGTGGCCGTCATTGGCCCGATCACGGCCCAAACCGTTCAGGAAGAAGGGTTGTCTGTGGATGTGGTGGCGTTGGAAAATACCGTTCCGGCTTTAGTCGATGCCATTATTCTCCATGCCGGGCAAGCTCCAAAGAATACGCAATTGGTATCCTAGTTATAATTCATCTTATGGTGTGGAAAGCTTTTGGCACCACGTTTTGTTAACCGATTGATGGGAGGAATAGCGTCATGGTTCCTGTTAAATCTTGTATGGTTCCGGTAGATAAAATTATTAAAGTTGACCGTGATATCCTGGTCAAGACCGCTGCGGAAATGATGCGGGATAATGGGATCGGGAGTGTCGTTGTGACCAGCGGAGAAGAAATTATCGGTATTCTCACCGATACAGATTTGGTGCGACGGGTTGTCGCGGCGGGAGCGGACCCGATGCACACAACGGTAGAAAAAATCATGTCTGCTCCCATTACCAGTATCGAGGAAGATCGGACCTTGTTGGATGCGAATGATTTAATGGCCAAGGAACATATTCGGCACGTAGGAGTGACCCGGAACGGAAAAATGGTGGGGTTGATTTCTGTTCGGGATCTGGTCGTCTTTTTAACAAATCTTCCTCGGAAATAAGGTGAGAGTGATTTCAGGGTTGGGCCCCAATAGCCCGTGGTTGAAAAAAGAACGTTGCCAGAGAGGCAATCAACGAAGAAGCATTCGACAACGATCATTTATCCGCGAATAAGACCAAGTATGGGATTCCCCATTCACCGATTACGACGATTACGCCAGTATGAAACTCTCCGGCGAATGGTCCGTGAGACGCAACTGACCCCGTCGAATCTTATCTATCCGTTGTTTGTGACCTTTGGCAAGAACAAACAGGAACCGATCGCGTCGATGCCTGGCCAGTGGCGCTGGTCGG
>JAOUGQ010000094.1 GCA_029865515.1 Nitrospirota bacterium | reverse complement strand
GCTTCTTCCAGATAACAATCCTCCTCCATATTTCAACCCCTTAGGCAGGACAAAAAACAATTATTCTTCCAATGCCACGTGCGACACCATCCACACGAGATTGCTCAATAGCGAATGATTCGAATGGGAAAACGGATGAAGCGAGGGGACTTAGGACCCGATGATCTGTTCGTACAACCGATGCACGACCGTGGTGTGGCGACGAAAATCGTCCAGAAAGGTTTGAGTGGCTTGTTCGATGCTTTCCCCTTTGAGGTAGCCCATCCTGACGGCACATTTCCTCATCTCTTCGGCCTTGCTCGGAAGCAGATGGGTTTGGAATTCATGGACCATTTGGAGTTTATGCTCAAGATTTCTTAAAAACACATAGGACTCTTTGAGTGCACTCGCCTCTTGTGCCGTGATTTTGCCAATTTGCTTCAACTTCACCAGGCCTTTGAGTGTTTGCCGGTCACGAATCTTGGGGTAACAATACCCCCAACGAAGCTGAAGCCCTTGAACGATAAATTCTATTTCCCGAATGCCTCCTATTCCCAATTTGACATGGCGCTCTACTTCCCCTCGTCGATTCATTTTTGAAAGAATTTGGGATCGGAGGGATTGAATGGCAGGAATCACCTGATCCGCCACGTCTTCATTTCCATAGACGAAGCTGGCCAGACCACGGATTAAAGCTTGTCCCACCCGTATATTCCCGGCAATCGGCTTCGCTTTGAGAAAAGCCAGGCGTTCCCAGGTCCGTCCTCGACCTTTATAGTAATGAAGCGCATCTTCCAGGGAAGAAGCCAACGGACCGACCATTCCTTCCGGACGGAGACGAAGATCCACACGAAACAACGGCCCCTCTGCCGTTGAAGCCGTCAAGACAGCGGTGAGTTCCCTGGCCAGGGTTTCGCAATAGAGCGTGCGGGAAATGCTGGTTTGTCCCCTCCCGGCTTTCGTGCTTCCTTGTGGAGCGTGGTACACATAAATTAAGTCGACATCGGAACTGTAATTTAACTCCCAGCCTCCGAGCTTCCCCATGGCCAACACCGAGAAGCCGTCAGATGTGCCCCCTTTTGATGAGGAATTTCCAAAGTCCCCAAACCGTTTCCTTAAATCCTGGTCCACCAGTTCATACGTCGTATGAATGACCGCCGAGGCTAATTCCGATAACACCGTGTAGGTTTCCACCGGTGTGGCAATCCCCAGTAAATCGCGAATCCCGATTCGGAGCATTTCACGACGCTTAAACCGGCGTAAGGCTTCACAACGGGCCTCAAAACTTGTAACGGCAGTCAGGGATGCCTGCAGGTTGGCCAGCAGGACATTCCGTGTCGTCCGCCGAAGCAAGACTCGATCATCTTCGATCCAGTACACTAATAAGGGATCACGAATGAGCGTTTGTGCCATAGCCGGGCTGTTGCCGAACGCCGTTCCCAATACCTCGATCACATGCGGCACCACCGCTAAATATTGAAATAGTTGGAGCCGTTGAATGCCGGAATCGACATACCGTTCCCATTCATTGAGGGCCTGATCAGGATCTGCGGTATGAGCCACGCTGGCTAATACGTCAGGAAGAATGGTCGCGAGGGATTTTCGACTAGCCGGTTCTCCGGCCATCGCCTGGAGGTTCTGATCGGCCTGCTTCCAATCGTGAATGCCATAGGCCTGAAGGATTCGAGCGACTTCCTGTGATGACAGACCGGACGCCAGAAGCAACGGACTGGGATCCGGAAGGCATGACGCGGGAGATTTTCCCTGGCGTGTGGAAGATGGTTTCACAGAGGTCATCTCGAGGCAAAATTATACGGGACAGCGTCAGACCTTACAATGAAACATTTTTTCAGTATACTTCGTCCGATGAACGAGTCAGACCGAATTCAGACCTATCAAACACGGTGTCCTCATCTGCGCCCTGCCTTAATCAAGGATTTTGTCCTGCAGATGGACCCGGAGTATTTTGAAAGTTTTCCTTCCACCGCCGTCATCCAACATTTAGAACTGGCCAACCAACTCACCTTCGACCAGCCCTGTTCCGTGCGTATCCAAGCACTTTCCTCGCAACAATATCAATTGACGCTGGTGGCCTATGATTATTTTTCGGAATTTGCCACGTTTTGTGGAGTTCTGTCTTCGTTTGGCCTTGATATCCGGGAGGCTATGATTTTCACCTCCCTGGAGACCGCCTCTCCACTCCCGACGTCCGGGAAGCCTTCCCGGGGGTTGCCTCCCTTTAGTCGAGCCCCTCGCCCTGCATCCGGATTGACACGAAAAATTGGCGTGGATGTGTTCCACGTGCAAGCGTTGGATGGCTTCCAATTCGGGGAACTCGAACAGCGGGAGTTTCAAGAAACCGTGATTAAGCTTCTTCGTCTCCTTCAAAAAAATCAGATCCGGCAAGCCCGGCGTCAGGTGAACCGGCGTCTCATCGAAAATTTAGGAAAGATGCGACATAAACCCACAGATGTGGTCCATCCCGTTCACATTACCTTTTCCAACCCGCCGGGTACTCAGGATACTATTCTGGATATTGGATCAACCGACACGCCCGCTTTTTTATACACATTTGCCAATGCCCTGGCCATGCGAGGCATTTATATCGTGAAAGCCAAGATTGAAGTCACCGATCATCGCGTCCGTAACCGTCTCTATGTTCGCGGGCGGCAGGGTGAAAAAATTCAAGGAAAAGGCGAGCAACAGGAACTGAGAACGGCTGCCACCTTACTCAAAGAGTTCACCCATTACCTCAGTTGGGCTCCGGATCCTGGCAAAGCGCTGGACCATTTTGATCAATTCCTGGATCAATGGTTAGATCAGCCCAATGCCCCATCTCGCCTGACGAAGCTGACTCAATCTTCCACCTTGGAACATCTGGCGCAACTCTTTGGAAGCAGCGATTATCTCTGGGAGGATTTACTGCGCCGGCAGCATCACAATCTGTTGCCCATGATGAATCAGTATCAAAAAGGTCCACTGGTTCGATCAAAAGCTGTCCTCAGCAAAGCTATCGAACCGTTGCTGCTGAAAACCAAAACCGCCGCGGAAAAGAAACAGCGTCTGAATCAGTGGAAAGACGAAGAACTGTTTCGTATCGACATGCGGCACCTTCTGGAAAATAGCCCCCTCCCCCAATTTTCGCAGGCGTTGACCAATCTCGCTGATGTCATTCTCACTCAGGCCCTTCTTCACTCTCAAAAGGCCATCAATCCCAAAGCCTCTCTCACCGGTCCCCTTTCAATGGCGATCTTCGGGTTAGGGAAACTCGGTGGCGGCGAATTAGGGTATGCCTCGGATATCGAAATCCTGTTTGTGTATCAGATACCCGGAAACTCTCCTAAAAGCCTGGCGGCCCTGGTGTCGTCAGATTACTTTGAGCGATGGTCTCAGGAGTTTCTTCAATGGATTGAAGCTAAACAGGAAGGCATCTTCCATCTGGACACCCGGCTTCGTCCGCATGGGGAAAAAGGACTCCTGGCCAATTCCCTCGAGGAAATTCAACGGTACTATGCCCCACAGGGCGGGGCCGCGCCTTTTGAACGTCAAGCTTTTATTAAGCTCCGGTTTATAGCCGGCAATCGTGAACTGGGAAAAACCGTTGAACGGCATCGTGACCACTTTGTGTATGGCCCTGACCCATGGGATCTGCAAACCGCGCTTCATCTTCGCGAGCGTCAGATGAAAGAGTTGGTGCGGCCGGGGACTACTCACGTCAAATATGGAGCCGGGGGTCTACTCGATGTGGAATATACGGTGCAATATCTTCAACTGATGCACGGGCACCAACATCCTTCCATTCGAACGCCGAATACCCTCGAGGCGATCGATCACCTATGCGGGAAAGGCCTCTTCACCCTCGAAGAAGCGGATAGGCTCAAAGACAACTATCTGTTTCTTCGGCAACTCATTGATGGCCTCAGAATCGTCAGAGGAAATGCCCAAGACCTTGTGTTGCCACCTTCGGGGTCAGATGAAATGGTCTTTTTAGCCCGCCGACTCGGGATGATTACCACGAATTGGCTCCAGGGCGCGGCAGACCTGGAACACACCATCCATACCCGGATGACTCAAATTCACGAGCAGTTCCTTCGACGGTTTTCCACACACTAACGCCCGGGCCAAAGAAGGGATTTTTCAATCCACTCTTTAAATAACCCGGGCGTTAGGGAAGCACCGAATCTTCCCCGCATTCATGCGGGAAAGATCACAATCACCTCTTACACATCATAGTACATGAAGTATTCGTACGGGTGGGGCCTGACCCTGATGGCATCGATTTCGTTCGCCCGCTTAAAGCCGATCCAGGCCTCAATCAGATCCTCGGAAAACACTCCACCTTTCAAAAGAAATTCATGGTCATCCTCTAGATGTTTTAATGCCTGTTCAAGACTCGACGGTAGGGAAGGAATATTTCCTAATTCCTCCGGCTCTAAGTCGTAGAGGTTTTTGTCCATAGCTTCGCCAGGATGAATTTTATTCTGAATCCCATCTAACCCTGCCATCAGCATGGCACTGAAGGCCAAATACATATTGCAGGACGGGTCAGGGAACCGGACTTCAATCCGCTTGGCTTTCGGACTGGGAGAATACATGGGAATCCTGATTCCCGCCGATCGGTTCCGGCTGGAGTACGCTAGCAACACCGGCGCTTCAAACCCCGGAGTCAGCCGTTTATACGAATTTGTGATAGGGTTGGTCAGCGCTGCTAAGGCCGGACCGTGTTTGAGAATGCCTCCGATATAATACAAGCACATCTGAGAAATGCCCGCATACTCTTTCCCGGCAAACAGGGGCTTCCCGTCTTTCCAAATACTTTGATGCGTATGCATCCCGGTGCCGTTGTCTCCAAAGAGCGGCTTGGGCATAAACGTCACTGTTTTGTTATGCCGGCGGGCGACATTTCGCACAATATATTTGTACATCATCATCTGGTCGGCCATCTTGATTAACGTATCAAATCGAAGATCAATTTCTGCTTGACCGGCCGTGGCCACTTCATGATGCTGTTTCTCGACGCGTATCCCGACTTTTTCCATTTCCCGGCACATCTCTGACCGGATATCCTGCTGAGAGTCAACGGGAGCCACGGGGAAGTACCCTTCCTTGTGGCGGGGGCGAGAGCCGAGGTTCTCCCCATCTTTCCCGGAATTCCAAATCCCTTCTTCCGAGTCGACAAAGTAGTAACTGGAGTGGCTATTTTGATCAAACGACACATGATCAAAAATGAAAAATTCGGCTTCTGGCCCCCAGTAGGAAATATCTCCGATTTTTGTGCTCTTGAGATATTGCTCCGCTCGAAGCGCCACCCCGCGAGGGTCCCGCTCATAAATCGTGCGGGTAATCGGATCCTGCACGTCTGCAATCATGCTGAGAGTGGGAATTTCCGTGAACGGGTCCATGCAGGCCGTATTCGGATCGGGAACCACCAACATGTCGCTATTTTGGATCATCCGCCAGCCGCGGATAGACGATCCATCAAATCCAGAGCCGTCTTTAAATAAATCCAACGTTAACTCTGATGTCGGGATGGAAAAATGCTGCCAGGTACCAAGGAGATCGACAAACTTCACATCGACCATTTCCACCTTGTTCTTTTTCGCAAAATCCAGCACTTCTTTCGCGGTCATTCAATACCTCCTTCTCAGGAACATCTGTTTATAAAAAAAGTACCAACCCCCTTCAACTCAACGACAATCAAAATTCCCAACACCTGACGATTATCGGTTGTTAAAGCCGCTTCCACAGCGCTTACCTGTGCCAGAGCATAGCCGTTATGAATAGGCCCGTTCATTGTGTTGGCTAAGATCCAACCCCATTTCTTCATCCTGAGCGGACACTCTGAGCCCAACGGTCATATCCAAAATTTTTAGAATGAGATAAGTTCCAAGGACAGAAAAGGCTAAGGTTACCAAAGCCAATACCACTTGTATACCAAACTGTCCCGGGTTTCCAAAAAACAACCCCTGGGACCCGATTGATGCGAAAAGCCCGGTGGCCAATATTCCCGTAAAGCCGCCGACTCCATGAATGCCCACGACATCGAGCGAATCGTCATAACCCAGACGCATTTTCCAAACTACGGCGGCATAGCATAAGCTCCCGGCGACAAGCCCAATCACAAGCGCTGAAATTGGTCCGATAAATCCTGCTCCAGGGGTTACCGTTGCCAAACCTGCAACCACCCCGCTGGCGACACCCAACACCGTTGGTTTGCCCCGGTGCACCCACTCTGCCACCATCCAACTGATTCCCCCTGCCGATGCTGCAGTGTGGGTGGCAATAAACGCGGCCGCGGCGACACCGTTAGCTCCTAACGCACTCCCCGCGTTAAACCCAAACCATCCAAACCAGAGAAGGCCTGTTCCCAGGATAGTCATCGGCAAATTATGGGGTGGCATCGGTTCCACGCCGAATCCCTTCCGTTTCCCGAGCATGACCGCACACACCAGCGCTCCAAACCCTGAACTGATGTGGACCACTGCCCCACCGGCAAAATCCAGTGCTCCGAGTCTGGCTAGCCACCCTCCACCCCATACCCAATGAGCCAACGGGGTATACACGAAGAGAGACCACAAAACTGAAAACCAAAGTAATGCTTTAAAATTCATTCGCTCGGCAATGCTGCCCGTTATAAGCGCAACGGTAATGGCCGCAAACATCAGCTGAAAGATCATGAAGACTTGATGTGGCACTGTCGAGGCATAGGAAGGGCTGGGTTCCAACCCCACACCCTGTAGACCAAGCCATTCAAGCCCTCCAATTACCCCTCCGATATCGGGGCCAAAGGCTAAGCTATACCCACAAATCACCCAAAGCAGACTAATCAGGCAAAGAATCACTATCGTATGCATGATGGTCCCGAGCACATTTTTGCGACGAACCAGCCCCCCGTAAAATAGGGCTAATCCAGGAAGCGTCATACACAGCACAAGCGCCGAAGAGATTAAAAGCCAGGCCGTATCACCCGTATCAATCTTGAGCAAACCACCTTCACCTGCCAAGACTGCCGATGCCTCACTTATACTTATCCAAAGCACCAACCCTGTTAAAGCGCCAATCATTGAGCGTGGGCGGAACCACTTCATATCCCCTCCTCGAGCAAGCAATTGTTTGGTGTGGGAAAAATTGTCAGACCGCTCCCTCGCCTGATTCCCCTGTACGAATGCGGATGACGCTATGCAATTCAGAGACAAAAATCTTTCCATCGCCAATACTGCCGGTTTTGGCGGCACGGGTAATGACTTCCAGCGCTTCAGCCACACGATTATCGGCTAAGGCGATTTCCAGTTTAATTTTTGGAACGAATTCAATTTGGTATTCGGTTCCCCGATACGTCTCTTTGTGCCCTTTCTGCCGGCCAAAACCTTTTACTTCGGTGACCGTCATTCCCTGAATGCCCAGTTCAATCAAGGCATCTTTCACTTCATCTAGCTTAAAGGGTTTAATAATGGCTTGAATCAACTTCATAGGGACCATCCTTCCATTGGATTAAAAAACTCTGTGAAACGCCTCTTATAACTCACGTTCTGGAGCCCCCATCGTACCATTGCTCCTGGAAATATCTCACCTATCTTCCGCTTGTTATCCGTATGCCCGTTCTCTGTGCTGTGTCAGATCCAATCCGAGGACTTCCTCCTCTTTATTGACACGTAATCCAACCACACCATCGACAATCTTAAGAATGAGAAACGTTCCCAGAAAAGAAAAGACCCATGTCGCGCCAACTCCAATGGCTTGGATGACCACCTGTCCCGGATTTCCAAAAAAGAGCCCCATGCCTCCACCCATACTGGCAAATAACCCCGTTGCCAAGGCGCCCCAGGTTCCTCCAATTCCATGAATGCCGAGCACATCCAAGGCATCATCATAACCAAGTTTATTTTTCAAAAAGACACCAAGATAGCACACCACTCCCCCACCCAAACCGATGACAATAGCCGAAACCGGCCCAACATACCCGGCTGCGGGGGTGATGGCCACCAGGCCCGCCACAGCGCCGCTGGCCGCGCCTAACAAGGTCGGTTTTCCGCGATAGCCCCACTCAACGCCAAGCCAGGCTAAGGCTCCGGCGGCAGTCGCCACATGGGTGGCGACAAACGCACTCGCCGCAACTCCGTTGGCGGCAAGCGCACTTCCAGCATTAAATCCAAACCATCCTACCCATAATAAACTGGCCCCCACGACTGTAAACGGGAGGTTATGGGGGCTCATATTGTCGGTACCATATCCATGCCGTTTTCCTAAGACAAGAGCACAGGCTAAGGCCGCTACACCAGAACTGATATGGACAACCGTCCCACCGGCAAAGTCTAAGTCACCTAACCCCGCCAACCAACCGCCTCCCCAGACCCAATGAGCCAGGGGCGCATAAATGAAGGTGACCCATAAAATAGCAAACAGGAAAAAGGCGCTGAATTTCATGCGTTCGGCGATGGCTCCGCTAATGAGTGCCACCGTAATCCCTGCAAACATGAGCTGAAAAACCATGAATGCCAGATGTGGAATGGTAAACCCTTCGAGTGGGTCGGGCCCGACTCCGCTCAACCCCAACCATTGAAGTCCTCCAATGACTCCTCCCACATCGGGAGCAAATGCGAGACTATAGCCCCAAAATACCCAGACCACGCTCACGATGCAGATAGCAATAAAGCTATGCATCATTGTACTTAACACGTTTTTACTGCGAACCATCCCTCCATAGAACAACGCCAATCCCGGGATGATCATGGCCAACACCAACGCCGAAGAAATTAACACCCACCCCGTGTCCCCGGCATTGATTTGTGGCGCTCCGCCATCCTCTGCCAGTACCGTTGAGCTCCAACAACTCCAGGCCAGGAAGGCCATGAAGCCACAGAATATACTTATACTGCCTCTCGGTATGAAACATTTCATTGTCTTGGCTCCTTCTCCACTTGTTAAAAGAGGAAAATGGCTTCCACTGCTAACGTTTGCTGATTATTTGTTGGAGTGTTGCGACCATCTAAAAAAACATTTTGATCTGACTTGTCATAGCGGAATTCCAGTCGCGTGATCAGCGAGGGAGCAGGCTTATACTGTAAGGTCAGCGTCGTCTCCCAAAGGGTTTGGGCGATCGGAGCTCCAATGGTACAGACATTTGCATTTCCGCCTGATCCAGCCGACCCCAAGCAGCTCTGGTCGCCTCCGGCATCCTCAAAAATTTCTCCGCGAACACGCACTCCCCATTGATCATCAAAATCATAAATGGTATACCCTGCAAGACCATTCCAACGGGCATTGCGACCCGAGCTGATCCCACTCCCATTTTCCTGATTGGCATAATACCCCTCCACGACAAAGCCTAATTGCTCAGTCGCCTGGAAGGTCACATAACTCCCGATAAGGACCCGTTTCCCCGCACCAGAGACGGTATTGGAACTCTCTCTCCCGAAAAATCCGTATAGATTGACTCCAAGCTGTTCAGTTGGCTTAAAGGACACCAACCCTTCCACCGATTTGGCCGAATTCGTATCTTCCGTCAATCCGGTGAAGGAATTAATCGCCCCCACCGCCACCGAAAGTCTCTCGCTAACGGCATATGAAAGGCGAATTCCGGTGGTGGTAAATGGCTGACCCAATCCAAACAACCAGGATCGTGAAAAATTAGGATTGAAAGGGCTCTCAATGACTTCATATCCCACCAAGGTATTCATGCGGCCGATCCGAATATCCAGTCCATTTCCGATGGGGGCGACAAACTGAGCATAGAGTTCCTGAAAATCTATATCGTCGCCCGTTCTTCCCCCCGTAAATTGGGCGTCCTCCCCAACATCTAATTTGACCCGGAACCCAGCACGCTCCATGGCTGTGGTCCCGTTCGTTCCTTCCTTTTCAAAGACCAATTGAGCCATATTGGGCCTGAAGGAATTGGAATCTCCGTCAAAGATGCGTAAATGATTCGCGTTGGCACCGGAATTTTTGGGATTATTGAAATTTTGAGTGTAGGACGCGTCCACATATCCATAGAGTTTGAAATCCTCCTTGGATAGTACCCCGGCATGGCTGAAGCTCGATCCCCCAAACGTCACCAACAACGCTATACAGAAGATCAACAACCCTTCTCGCTTGCTATAATCATGTTTTTCGTGAAAGCTGATTTCCATCAACAGGCCTCCAATCATTCGTTCCTCCATGCAGTCATGGTTTCATGAACCATGGCACGCCCAGGATTTCCCCACGCCACTCTGCCTTAACGATGACCAGCCACGCTTCATTGACGAGACTTTTTAGGGTTTCCCCAAGCAGCAAAAGCAGCAATGGGTTCAATTGGCAAAAAAAAATCCCCAACC
>JAOUGQ010000387.1 GCA_029865515.1 Nitrospirota bacterium | reverse complement strand
TCCCGGGGTAATTGAACTATGCCTGGCCTTTGTAGACGAACACCGTCACCCTTCTCCATGAACCTACAGTTTATTAGATTTTCGAGGGATTTCTATAATGAGTGAAAGGAAAATCTGACTAACGTAATCCCTGCCCGCCCGTTCCTCCGCCAAAACCACCAAAGTTTCCGCCAAATCCGCCTTGGCCTGTTCCCCAGTATTCTCCCTTTTTCCAACGGGGAAACGGATGCCGGCGTTCAGGACGGGTAAATCTCCATAAGGCATAGAACATCAGCAGGACCACTCCAAGATTCATCCAAAAACCAGCCGATCGTTTAGGCTTTTGTGCTTCCTTTGGAAGAGGAACCTTTCCGGCCACTGTAGCGAGGGAGACAGCGGACCGGTACACATTCACCCCATACTCTCCAGAACGAAACATGGGGCGCAAAAAATTGAGGGAGATCTCATCCAATTCTTTCGGAGTCAACACCGCCAAAAGGTTTTTGCCGACGGCCACCGCTGCTTGGCGTTCTTTGACAGCAACCAGCAACAGGATGCCACGCTCCTGTTGAGCCGTACCAATCCGCCAGGCTTCATAAAGACGCGAAGCGTATTCCTGGGCATGGGGAAGGGGGGTAATGGTTGGGAGCGTGACCACAAGCATTTCAATACCAGCAGAAGTTTCAAGATCCTTACAGACTGAACGAATTTGCTTGTGCCATTCCTCATCAAGCAGATTGGCATAGTCATTCACGTAGCCTAACGGAGACGGCAGATTTTGTTCTTTGGGAGTCATTCCCGCTGAAGGTGCGGAGACGGCCAACACCATGACGAATATGATCGGACACGTGAGCGCCTTCCGCCAGATAGTCATAAACGGCCCTCCTGACGAACGGTCTGAACGCGTTTGCACAAGGACTCCAGATTCTGAAGATAGCGTTCAAATGCCTTCGGCCATTCCAGCGAACCGGGGCTACTCATTCCCCGCTTCATATGAAGCATCTCTAGCAGAACGGTAGGTTCGAACTGCAGTGCTTGGGGAAGACGTTCGAGAATCTGCACGTCTCTTCCTTTTGATGTCTGCCCCAACACTCGAAGCAGGCCTCGCACACAGGGCAGAACAGCAGTGATTGAAAGGATGAGTAATGCCTGGATGGCCTCGGCTTGTCCTTCTCCCTCCACAAACCGTTGTCGCAGCCGGAGGAGATTGGCCATGAGTTCCTGTTCACATTGCCATCCTAACCACTTGTCCTCAATTTGCCATGTAGCAAAAGGATCTCGGCCTGCCAAGAGCACATGGCTGTCTTGCATTTGGAGATATTCGAGCGGAAAGAGATGACATGATCCGCGCAATTCTTTCTCTATCATCATTAACGGTGCCACAATTTGGTGCTTTCCCCATTGGCGATGTAGTCGCCCCGCACGCTGAAGTAGGTCGACTGAGAGGTGCCGAACAATCACCAATATATTGATATTCGATCGGCCTGCAATAAAATCTCCTCGCGCGGCACTGCCAAAGAGAAGGACACCTTCCAAATCAGAGTGCCAATCTTTTTTGAGTTGTGTCAGGTATTTATCAAGTGTTTCCCGCACATCTTCGGGAAGGTCAAGTGCATGCAACGTTGGAGTTGGCATAGTATGGAAACCAAGTATTGGTGAAAATTGAAGTTCCGCAGTTCATCAAGCCGGCTGCGCATGACCGGGGATTTGATTGGCTCGTGGATCCGGCAAAAACCCCGCAGCTTGAAATCGATCCATCCATCCAAAGGGCGACGTCGTCCGTAAGCCTGCCGTGGCCGAAAGCACCTGATATTTCAAACGGGGATTTTTATCCATGGTGGAAAAAACACGGTCTCTTAGCATCCCCAAGAGAGGATTCCCGGTATTCCAGAAAAAGACTTCTTCATCCGCTAAGCGCTGCAACATGGTGACGTGTGGCCGCCGTTGTGTTTCAAACGGTTTCAGAGCCGTGGCTGACCAATTTCCCGTTCGTTGACAGGCTTCGAGGACTTCAGCCAGGGTTACGGCATCCACCATGGCTTGCATCCGTCCCTGTGAGGCATGCGGGTTCATGCCGTGTGCGGCATCACCCATCACAACAGCTCCGTCCTTCACCCAGGTTTTTGCCCGAACCCTCCCTGTGCCCATATAGGCCGTCTGATTCCAATTCACGAACGAATCAAACAGAGGCCCAAGATCAGGCGCAATCGATTGCCATTTTCTTCGAAGAGCCGGCACCCCATCGGCCTTGAGTTGCGTCAGGGAGTCCGACGAGACCATATAAAAGGCGTAGACTTTTTGGCCGGCGGCGGGAAATATTCCCAGAATAGTTTTTTGTCCCACGTAATACTGGGCTTCCTCGAGTTGTTCGGGAGAGTCCATCATGGCAATGAGGTAACTGTCTTTGTACCGGTGGAGAGCAGTTGGAATGCCCAGGGCTTCACGAACCTGCGAGAAAGGACCGTCCGCGCCCACCACCACACGGGCGCTTATATTAATTGAAGTGCCTCCTACGTCAGCCCTCGCGCCAACAATGGTGTGGCCTTTTCGTACAAGAGACCGAAAGGTCGCCCCATATCGAAGCCCCTCAGGATTTTCTTTGCCCAGGCAGTCGAGAATGGTGTGATGGACCACATGCGGCCACATCACCAAGGCTCGATTGAACGGGGGCGGCAACATTGCATAATCAATGGAGCAGAGACGCGTTCCACCGCTTCGACGAAAATGAAAAAACCTGACGGGTTTATAGGCATGGGTGGGCAGCTTCTCTAGTACCCCAAGATCATGAAGGATTTTTTGTCCATTGGGTTGAAGTATTTCACCCCGCAATCCTTGTGGGGGTCCCGACGCCTGTTCCAAGACCATGCTGGAAATTCCTTTTCGGGCTAAGATCAGTCCAAGGACTGCTCCTCCTCCGCCAGCACCGATTATCAAGACATCCGTATGCAGATCCATGG
>JAOUGQ010000386.1 GCA_029865515.1 Nitrospirota bacterium | reverse complement strand
AGCAAGTGCAACCGGCGGAATCGTTCAGGATCGGCCAAGGGTTCGTCCCGGGTATTCACGATGGCCCGATTGTGCTGGACCCATTCGAAGAAGTCGTTCACGATGTAATCGGGGCGCTGGGAAATTTGATAGATCACACCCTCTTCGGCTGATTTCCGTGACCGGGGCATTCCCCGCCCTTCAATATCGTCCAAGCCGATCCATCCCTCCACCGAAGAGGAACGGGCCATCCCGATTCGGCCGGCTCCGGTAAAGACTTGGCGAGTCACCAGAAACGGCATCAGCAGCCCCAGCCCTTGATAGGTGAACGGAAAGTCCCGCGAGACCAGATAATTTTCATGGCAGCCAAATGTCGCGTCCGTGACATGATCCACATTGTTTTTGATGATCGACACCTGCTCAGAAAGGCCCAGATCCTCCAGGCAGTCCTGCAATAACCAATCTCCGGCACGGTCCACAGCCACTAAGTCCCACAGAGAATGGCACTCCGGCGAGGCATATTCCAGATGACCCATATCGACATACATCCGCCCCGCGTTGAGAAGAAAGCCCCCATTCCCGGGAGGTTCGTCATGCCCCCGGTAATGCAGGTCAATCACCCCATGTTTTTTCTGGCCAAACAAATGCTCGATGATACGGCGGGCGATCCAGGAGGGAGACACATCTGGTTGTTCGGCCTTGATGAGGAGGCCATATTCGGTTTCAATCCCGAAAATTCGATTGTGCATAGCAGCCTCACCTCGCCACGTTTAAGTGGCAGGCTGGAAGACGGAAGGGATGAGTGGTTGAAGTTCGGCCTGGCTCAGGGCGCGATAGGTTTCCATTTTCCCGCTCTCCCGATCCAACATCACGCACTCCAGCGTTTCTTTGGACAGCGTGTCACGAATCCTGGAGGCAATCGCTTCAACATCGGGAATTGTGGATACGGAAGTTATTGATGAAGGAGTAGTCCCCTCTTCATCTTTATCCTCCTTATCCGTGGAGAGAGTCGAGGATTGAAGAAGACTGGCCAAGCCCCATAGACGGAGACTCACCTCCAATGCGGACTGCAATGAAGAGAGGGAACCATGAGTTTTCCATTCTTCCGCGAGCTGGCCACGGATGGAAGAAGAGGCCGCCAGTAACCCGAACTCACGTTGTTCCTCGAACATACCATCGTAGTTGATGGTAAACAGGCGATCACGATCCTGAGTGATTCCGACCTCCGCCAACAGAATTTTAGCAATATAGGGCGCCTTGAAAATCTCTTCAAACGCTTGCTTGATAACCGGTGCCAGGCCGTTTTTCATCAGGCGGGAAGCGGTGACGTCCGCCGGTGACCGTTGAAACCCTTCGACGTGCGCCATATCCAATAAGGTATACCGTAATTTTTCCAGATCCGCCGGATGTCCCATTCCCCCTAGCGCAATACGATCGTAAATTTCATAGATCTTTTCCGTACCCCGATTAAAGGTCAGCAGGAGAATCCCTTGTGCAAAGGAGACGCCGACGAGCGGATTGCCTTGGATGAATTGATCGTCCAGATACTGCCGCCGATTGGCGACGGCCTCAATCCACCGATAGGGCTCTTCATACATGATTGAGCACCTTCTCTGAAAAGAGCGTTTTCAACCGTTCGGCTGGAATCGTTCTCACCCCTTCGGCTGATATGCGTTTCACAATGGGATACAGTTGGGCATGCGCGTCAACGCCACCGGTGGCAGAATCAAACTCTGCGGCACTGGTCATCAGTCGGAGCACGAATGTCAGGGCTTCTTCTTCATCAAGACCGGCCACCGGACCACTCCCCCACCGGTTCATATAAAATAAAATACCTCGAATCGTGGGAGACCCCGATCCGGACACGGCATATTCCACCGCCTCAAATTCAGCCCCTAAAATGTCGTAGAAAAAAATCTTTCCGCAACCTTCCAGTTGGTCATACCCCGCAAAAATCGGCGCCACAGTCCCGGTCCCGGCCAATGCCGCAGGCGCATTGTTTTTCAATAGGGTGGATAGGGCCCGCAACTTTCCATCAAAACTCAAATCCTGTAATTGGCTTCTCCGGTAATACTTAAAGGAATGCTCTAAGATTCTGGCCATTTCAAACGCGGTCGCAGGCACTCCTGCAATGGCTAACACCGAAAACCGGTCCAATTCCAGCACCTTATCGGTCCGGTCATACATCACGACATTGCCTGCCGTTGCCCGTCGATCACCAGCCACCAGCACACCCTCACGATACTTCATGGCAAATACCGTGGTGCCTATCGTCAGGTCAGCCTTGGCAGAATGGCCCGACAGTCCGTTCCCATGGATGGTGGCACGAAGGTCGTCGACAGCATAGCCCCGTTCCCGCAGAACCTGAAGAAAATCTCCCTGTTGTCCCATGCCGGTTATTCCCCCGTCCGCTGGCGGTATTTTTCCGCCTGCTTGGGATCGACCTTGCGCATGCGCTTCATAAGGTTGTCACGGGAAGGGGAATCCGTTTCCGGACGTTTCGGCCCTTGATCCTGATCTCCAGGACCCGATGGTTTTGAGAAAGGATCGGCCGGCCGCTCTTTTCGTTCAAGGCCTCCACCGGCTTGGATATAGTCAAAGGTGTCTTTCATAAATCTCATCCTCCACATGAACTAATTTTTTACTGCCATAGCTTCAATGATATCAAACGGGGTATCGGCCTGCTCTACCACGGATCGACATTGGGCCACGGATACCGGCTCAAGATGATCTAAGAGATCGAGATGTAATCCCCCATTCTGACCGCGAAAATGAACTCCCTCCCATTGTATTGATGTAATGTCTTCACCAAACTTTTGCACACACAACCCCCGAAGACCTCCACGAGTATCTCGTGGCCCATGCTTCATGGCCTCCTGAATTTCATACTCCTGAGATACCCTGTTCGCTCGCCCTTCGGCTTCCAATCCGAAAAACAACCCCCGAGCGGGATCCAGATTATGATATTCCAGA
>JAOUGQ010000385.1 GCA_029865515.1 Nitrospirota bacterium | reverse complement strand
GATCAAATCATAGGCATGTTCCACGATTGCTCGATAGCGTTGCTCGCTATCCCGCAAGGCATCTTCCGCTTTTTTGCGTTGGAGTTCACTGGCGGCTCTCGCCGCAAAGAGTTGCACGATGGATTGTGCCACGTGAATATTGCCAATCGGCTCTGGACTGAACACGAGAAGAAGCCCGATGACTTCTCCCGAACGTCCGCGAAGGGCACTGCCAAAATAGCCGCTGATTGCCCATGAGGAGGGGAGCGAGTGCTGAGGAAAGAGGGTCGAGGCCGAATTATTCCAACTGCATCCTTTCACCTGTAGGAGTTCCTCAAAGACCGGATGAGGAGGTGTCCAATGCGTGTTTTCTAGAAAGGTCCCATTGGCCCAAATGGCGACCGTTTGCGTTCTCGGCTGAGCCGGATTTTCTAACTCAGTCAGAATCGCATATGGCACATTCAAGGCCTGGCACAGGTCTTTGACTAAAAACCTCAAAAACGCCATGCTGCCAGGGGCATGATCACTTTGGGCAATTTTCCTCAGCGCTTCTTCAATCCGTTTGCGATCCGTAATATCTTTCACCACAGAAATGGCACCCCATTGCATTCCCTGGGAATCGAAGAGGGGATAACAGGAAACAAGAAAATCGCCGGGGATGGAGGGAAACTGTGTTTCCACCACCGCAGAAAGGGCACCGGCTAAGACGGTTTCCCAGGGTGGAGGGCTTTTGGGAATGGTCGTTCCATAATAGGGTGTGCGGTAATGATGGCCCACTAACGGGCCGGTGTGCGATTCGACCTGGTCCCGGATCGCACGATTGGCCCAGGCAATCGTCCCCGAGCGGTCTAAGATCATGACATGATCCGTCAAGGCATCAAACGCCTGCTCCCATTTCTCTGTGGAATGCACAGGAATCAATTGGGGGTTCTGTTGAATGCTTTTCTGCATGGTGTTGAGACGATGTTCATGTTTAGCTCACAGGCTCAGAATCTTCCAAAGCTGTTCCTACCAGACCACTTTTGCAAACAGATCGGCCAGCTTGGGATCTAAACTTTTTCCGGCTTCCTGGCGAATTTTTTCTCGAGCTTCAGGCACCGGCAATGCTGGCTGTGATCCATACCCGGTCACGAAATGGTCGAAGATGTTGGCCAGTCCGACGATGCGCGCAGGTAAGGGAATTTGATGGCCGACCAGTCCATCAGGGAATCCGGACCCGTCAAACTTCTCGTGGTGATGACGAATGGTCTGTTCAACGGATGGGTGAAATGGAACGTCCCTCATCATTTGGGCGCCGATGGTGGGATGGCATTTCAGCAGTTCTTGATCTTGTTCCGTAGGGGAATAGTGGCTGGAAATGAGACGATCATGAATCCCGATTTTCCCTATGTCGTGCAGATAAGCCCCAAGTTGTATGGCCTCGCGCTCCTGCTGAGCCAACTGAAGATGCTCCATAAGAAGAGAGGCATAAAATTTTACCCGACTGGCATGTTGAACCAATTCGGGATGTTTGGCTTCCAACAGTGTTGTAATATTGGACAGTGCGGACTGGATATCCATCCCCGAGGCCAAAAGGTTCACGAAGGCCTGAAGAGCATCTTGAAGGGAGGAAAACCGGCGACGCCGCTCAAGGGTCTGTTTGATAACTTCCAACAAATCTGAGACGTTGAAAGGTTTGAGGATATAGGCAGCCACCCCGTGACGGATCGCTTCGATGGCCGATTGGAGCGTGCCATATCCGGTGATGATGACGACATCGACATCTTTGCCGTCTTTCCGGATCTGAGAAAGGAGATCGGTCCCGGGCTGATCAGGCAGTTTTAAATCCAGGGTCACTAAGTCAATAGGATGCGTCTTGAGGATTTGGTGAGCGATTTCAGCTCGATCGACGGTAAACAGATTGAAATAGGGAGAAAGAATAAGCTTTAAGGCCTCACGGGGGCCTTCCTCGTCCTCGACAATTAAAATATTAGCCTGAGGGAAAGAGGATCCAGTACCAGTAGTATCCATCAACAACTCCTTTTCCTATTGAAGCGACTCATGAAGACGGAAAGAAAATTAAATAATCATTCAATGAGAGACGGAGAATGCGCTTCTAGAGAAAGTCGGAGATATGAGGCTCCCTGGAAAAGACTTAGTAATGTTTAGTGGCTACTCACCTCCTGGCTAAAAATTGTTAAACCTCATACACATTCTAATGAGCGTAAGATTCTGCCAAACCGGGTAGAGAAAAGCTATTTTATGGCTTTTCCACTTTTAAATGAAAGGCTTTGTCTTTGACGGTCAGGTCTTGAAATAATTGATTGAACAAGTCTTTGGCCACGACATTGGTCAGTTCTTCCACGTCCTTCGGATTAAACGTGGCGACAGTATCAGTTCCATTCGCCCCCAATACCATCTTGACTGTGCTCCCATCCACCGTATTTTTAGCTTCAAAACCCACTCGTAGCTGGACAGCAATGTCGGTGAAGCCAAAACCGGTTTTGGCGTTGGCCTCGAAGGATAAAATATCGCCTGTCAGAATGACATCCGCAGGGGGCGCTCCTGCGCCGGGTTCAGATGTTTTTGCCCGGGAAGCCTGCCATTTCCGCTGTTGAAGATATTCCAACGCAAGGTCGGCCATCCCTTCGCTGACATTTCCATTCCAGACATTAAAGTGAGTCGCTCCTCCCCAGAAATGGGTACGGGAACCAATTCGATTTTTCTGAGGTCGGCTATCCCGAAACGGTTCAACGAGAATGGCGAGACTCTCATCATGGTAGGCTTCGGCCTTCGTAGTAGAAGGGGAGACATGGGGATCAAAGTTAATTGTTTGTCCTGTTCCCTGGCATCCAACAAACCCCATAGTGGCAATTATGACTATCATTGACCAATTGGCTTGTCTCTTCACGCGTGGCTCCTCCATGTACAGGAAGTAAATGTCATGTCTAAAACCGTGACCGGAGGGGGATTCCGATTGGGCTAAAATTTCCTGGTAAACC
>JAOUGQ010000384.1 GCA_029865515.1 Nitrospirota bacterium | reverse complement strand
TTGCTTCTTGATCTGATGGTGTTAGGCGGTGTCATCGTCGGGGGCCTTCTCGTGATGCGGCGATTGCCGCTGGTGGCGTTTGGCATTGGGTGGTTTTTTCTTCAGCTTCTTCCTACGAACAGTCTGATCCCACGAAACGATCTGTTAAGCGAGCGCAATGTGTATTTGCCTTCTGTTGGACTGTTCATTGCCGCCGTGACGGTTGGTCTGGCGATTTTTCACCGGGTTTTCAGGGACACATCATCGATACACTGGGTCCGGAAAATTTTTCGACCGATTGGCCTGGCATGGGTCCTGGCTCTTTGCCTGTTGACCGTCCAGAGAAATGCCTTGTATCAAGATCCGGTTCTGCTGTGGTCGGATACGGTTCAAAAGTCTCCACAAAAAGCCAGGCCGCGTAACAACCTGGGTCATTCCTATGCGTTACAAGGTGACTGGAAGCATGCGATTGAAGAATTTCGTGTGGCCCTTGTCCTTAAGCCAGACTATTCCCTTGCGCAAGAGAATCTTCGCGACGCCTATCTTCTCCACGTGGGGCGGTACGAATAGCAGCCGTCTTCTTCACGGTCTTGTTAGCGGATGCCCGCTCCCAACAGTGTCTGCCCGTATTGAAAGAGTTGCTCGGCCTGCTTCCATCGATTTTTAACGTTTAATCCAACGAGGAGCAAATGATGTCCGTTCTTGTACATGCTGGCGATCAGGCACCGGCCCGCTTTGCTGGTAAAGCCCGTTTTGACGCCGGTGACATCCGGGTCCAGCAGGAGTTGATTGGTGGATGACAGATGGACCAGGTGTTGGCCGTTGAGGCTGGTGATATCCCGTTCGAGCGTGCGAACCATCATGGCAAAGGTGGGGGTTTGCATGGCTTCTTCGGTGAGCTTAGCCAGGTCGGCGGCTGTCGAATAATGATCGGGGTCGTCGAAGCCACAGGGATTGGCGAAATGGGTTCCGCTTAAATCCAGGGCTTTTGCCCGGTTGTTCATCATATCGACAAACGATGGCATCTCTCCGCCAATATGAAAGGCCACAGCCTGGCAGGCGTCGTTGGCGCTGGTCACCAGCATGGCCGCTAGCAGATCATTGAGCAGAAATTCCTCATCGGCCTGCAACTTGAGACGCGGAGGGCGTTTGACGAGGGCGCGGCGGTCAATGCTGACAATCTGTTGGGGAGTAGCCTTTTCCAGTGCCACCAGGGCGGTCATGATTTTGGTCAGGCTGGCGGGCGGTAACCGTTGGGTGGCATTTTTTTGGAGCAGGACCTGGCCGGATTTCATATCCATGAGATAGACCGCGGACGCTTTGACGCGGGGCCGGTTGGGAGCTGAGCGGATCGTCGTCTCTTTGGCCCACGTCATCAGTGGGAGACACCAGGAGACGATCAGCACTACAATGAGCCATCCCGCCACTCCTGGGAATGGCTTTGGCCTGTTTTCCCCTTCGAGCCGGTTTCTTGCTGCCCAGTTTTGCGTTGCAGTCATGTGATGAAGATATCCTCTACTTGATCAGATCAAACAGATTTTTCAACCCGAATCCTTCTTCTTTGTTCATGTCCTCGGCTTTTTCGTTGGGCGCGGCAGAGTTGCCTGGATCGTTGGCCTGAGTCCTTGTTGCTGATCCCTCTTCATTGCAGACAATTCCTCCTGCTATCTTTTTGCATTCACCTGGTTGGAGTTCTGTGCTATCAATGGAAGCGATGGGGGTCTTTTGGGGCTTCCCGGCTGGCTTTTTCGCCGGCCGGCCTTCCTCGGGTTCTCTCTCCTGCATCAGGTCTTTCAGATTCGGCATCCCCATGCTCATATTCATATAATCGGCGGGAATTTCAAAAAGCTTTGGATCCTGTTTGCCGATTTTTAGATTGGTCAGCTCTATGACCATCCGCTCTTTGGTTTTGCCCTCCACCGAGATCATATCCATTTTAAGCGGGATTCCTTCCTTGGTGGTCCACCAGAATCCTCCGAGTTTGCTCCCATCATTTTTGGTCATGATCACTTTGCTTTTCGTGGCCTTGATCCCATTGATCTCTTCCTCCCCAACGGTGGTCTGGTCGATGTGATATTGGGAGAAATCACTTTTGTCCCGAGATTGGTCCAGAGACATCTCCATGTAGGCGTTGGCGTCGGGCATGAGCGTCCACATGACTTGTTTGTCCTGGCGGATGATCATGGTCATGGACTCGCCGCCCATTTTCGTCTCCCGTCGTTCCTTGCCTGCGGCATGATAGACGACTCCTTCCATGACCCCATCCGCCGTTTCCATTCGTGTATCGCCGGAATATTCTACTTGCGGTCCCTCCCACGCCACGACAGGACTCGCTAAACCGATGCTTGCTGCAAGCCACACGAGGATTACACGCATCACGAGATTCTCCTTCTTGTTTTGGGATGAGAGCGGGTTCACTCTCGTTGGATATCTTGGAATGGTTGACCTGCTTGAAATTGTGGATGGCTGAAGCTTGTGCGGCATCCCCTCCCCCCATTTTGAGAGGGATGAGTAACCTCATGGAGAAACGCTACTCTTTCCCTGAAATCCTGTCAACTAGGCGTTTGGAAAGGGAAAATGAGGAAGTTTTCGGGGAAAATCCGTCTTGACTTTAGCCGGCTTTTAGGCCTGGGACGTATGAGTCGGAAGGCTGTGGATTGGAACGCTGGAAGGCAGCTTTCCAAATTGTGGATATGGCTGGTTTTTTCTGCGGTTCAAGGCTACTCCCATGCCTGCCAAAAGGAGTAAAATATGACCATAAATGAATTTTTGAAAAAGGTTGCCCATGCCTAACATTTGTATGCTCGGAGGGGGGAAAATCGGTTCGTTGATTGCCACGTTGTTGGTGGAAAGTGGTGACTTTGACGTATTTTTGGGAGATGTGGATCCGGAGGTGGTGGCCCGGCTGAAACAGGATATCGGGCATGAGCGCTTTCAGGTCTCGTCCGTTGATGTGCAGGACTCGAGGGCCTTGGGGAGATTTATTGAAGCGGTCAGGA
>JAOUGQ010000093.1 GCA_029865515.1 Nitrospirota bacterium | reverse complement strand
TTCAAGCCCTTCTTTATAATGCCAAAGCGCCGTGCGCAGCCCCTCCCCGACCCATTCCGGCACTGACGCATGGAGATCTTCATGAACCAGATCATTTTCCGCAAACCCTCCAAACTCAGGCCCGACAAGCTGAATACCGAAGGCTTGGGGATTTAATCCAATGGGGCTGTGCGCCGTGGTCGTAAACCGGTGCCAGAAGGCTGATTGAATCAAGTCATGGGCAAACAATTGGCGCACCCGTTCGAGGCTTTCGACCGTTTCACCGACCGTCTCACTGGGAATCCCATACATGAGATAGGCATGCACGAGAATTCCCGCATTCCGGCAGGACTGAACCACCCGCACGGTTTGGTCGACAGTGATGCCTTTTTTGACCAGGGCCAGCAGACGGTCACAGGCTGCTTCCAACCCGGCGCTCAACGCAATGCAGCCGGAGGCGGCCAGCAACCGGCACAAATCCGGCGTGAACGCGGACTCGAACCGGACATTGCCCCACCAGGAAATCGTCACTCCCCGCTCAAGCAAGGACAGGGCAAGTTGCTTCAAGCCAACCGGCGGGGCAGCCTCATCCACAAAATGAAACCCGCGCCGCCCTGTTTCGGCGATCAAGGTTTCGATTCGATCCACTAACAATTCGCCGGGAGAGACATCGTACCGGCCGATGTAATCCAGCCCCACATCGCAGAACGTGCATTGTTTCCAATAACACCCGTGCGCCACGGTCAACTTATTCCAATGACCGTCCGACCAGAGGCGGTGCATAGGATTCAGGGTATCCAGCACGGAAATATACTGATCCAGCTGTAACCCGTCGTACGTCGGAGTTCCCACTTGGGCCTGCGGAACGTCCGGCTCCCCGGCTCCGTTTAGCCAGATGACATGCTGACCCGAACGGAGAAACGTCCGGCAAAGATCCCCCTCCAATCGTTTTCCTTGCAAATATTCCAACAAACAAAGGAAGGGCCGCTCCCCGTCGTCAATCGTCACGAAATCCACAACTTCAAACAGACGGGATTCCTTCACTTTTCGCAACTCCGTATTGGGATACCCTCCTCCAAGCACCACCTTGATCTCCGGCCTTCGCGCTCGCAACTGCTGGCCCATCCGAAGCGCACCATACAGATTGCCGGGAAACGGCACTGAGAATCCGACAACAGAAGGTTGATGCCGTTCGACATGCCGCCAGAGCGCCTCGACCATCCACTCATCGGTAAGGCTCATGGGTTGGGCCAAGGCTTCTTCAAGACGGTCATAGGTCGTCGCCTGCATGGCGATCGATTCCGCATACCGGCTTAACGCAAAGTGGGGGACGAGGATCGCCTGAACCAGATCGGTCAGATCCTCCAGGTATAAGGTTGCCAGATGTTTGGCCCGGTCGGTTTGATCATGTGAACGATTGCCCGATTCCCGGCTCTCAGAATCCGTCGCAGAGAAGCGTGGTCCTTGCGGAAGAAACGTTCCCTGACAAATGCGTGATGCCAAGGTAGGGTCCCGGCCCTGTAAAAATTTGATCACCGGATCGATGGTCTCGAGATAGGCCCGTTCCACACTCAACATTTGCCGGGCTTCACCCGGCAGCTCGTCAATCGGGGTCTTCCGAATTTCGGTAAAGACCCGACTCAACCCGTCCCGGGAGAACAAGGCCAACACCATTTCAATGCCCACATCAGCCTGGTGCGTGCGATACCCTTGTGACCGTAGAAAACCGGTTAAATACGCCGTGGAGGGATATGGCGTATTGAGTTGCGTCAGAGGAGGAATAACCAGCAGAACAGACAGTTCAGACATGGGACGCTTGAAGGGCCTGGGAGCAAAGAACACATGACATGAATTCGTTCTTTGCCTGCCAATGGAAATGGCAAGATATTTTCAAAGAAACGGGGAAAGCATACCGCAGCAGGGCAAGGACTACAACTCAGAACAGAGGATCATATCTCAAAGGCTCAGGATGTTCTCACAACCTCCCTTGCCCTCATCAAGACTTTTACACAGCTTGGGATTGAGATTGGGAGGATGTCGAATAGCCACTGGTTCGGAAAAAAGCCTGCGCAACCAGATTCGAGAGCTGATCCAATTGTTCAAGCACCTGGGCCAGAAACGCCGACAAACCGGTGGAATAGACTTCTTCTAAGCTGCCAAATTCCAGATCCGCCGCCAACGCCCCGCTTAACCTGATCACCTGCCTGGTTTCGGCCCTTCGGCTATTTCCCGCCAACCGCTCCACTAGTTTACTGGTTTGTGTCGTTGTAAAACGGACCGATCGGGGAAATTTATTGTGAAAGAGCAGGAACTGCACAATTCTTTTGGGCACCAACTGCGCCGAGTAAAATTTTCGATAGGCTTCAAAGGCACTGGCGGATTTTAACGCCGCCAAGCACTGATGATATTCCGAAATCCTGCGGGGTTCCGTTGTCGGGTCACTCAGGACAGGGATATCGATGAGACGCGCCGTCCGTCCCCCACGCTCGATGTTCTTTCCCAGCCGGTAAAAGTTCCATCCCTCATCGTGCACCATAGTGCCTCCCATCACCCCATCCAGGGTGTAGCAGGTATTCCGCACATGCCTGAGCAAGTCGTGGGTATCCGACCACAGATCCAATTCCGTCTTCCCTTTGAGACTCAAATAAAAGTCGTTCATGAAATGCCAGACTTCACTGGACAACTGATCCTGAATGCCACGAGCATTATTTCTGGCACAGGCAATGAGATTGGTCAGCGAGTTGGGGTTGTCCCGGCAAAGGGTGACAAATTCCATGACCGGCCTGGTCAGGACTTCCCCATAAATCGCTTGATAGGCTTCCAGTTCGCCGGTGTCTTCCAGGTATCGTGTCCAGATATTGGCCTGATCTTCACGAGTCGCAATCTCCGTCAGCAAATGATAATGCACATTCACAAACCTGGCGATATATTCGGCCCGCTCCACATAACGCCCGATCCAGAAAAAAGATTCCGCGGTTCGACTCAACATGGCTTCTTACTCATCTCCATAGAGCACCCAGGTGTCCTTACTTCCGCCACCCTGGGAGGAATTCACCACCAACGAACCTTCCTTTAAGGCCACGCGTGTCAGGCCGCCAAGCGATAATGTAATGTCTTCACCCCAGAGCACAAACGGGCGGAGATCGACATGCCGACCCACCAGTCTCAAGTTCTCCTCCCCGTCCACCACGCAAGGATGATGAGAGAGGGTCACCACCGGCTGAGCGATATAGCTTCGAGGATTGGCCTCGATTTTCTTCCGGAACTCCTCCTGCTCGGCTTTGGTTGAACTGGGCCCCATCAACATGCCATAGCCGCCAGATTCCGCCACGGCTTTGACCACGAGCGACCCGAGGTGGTCCAACACATACTTCCGGTCTTCCGGAATCCCGCACAGATAGGTCGGCACATTATGCAAAATCGGTTTCTCGCCTAAATAGTAGTCGATCATCTTGGGCACAAAGGTATAGACGGCCTTATCATCCGCGATGCCGTTCCCGATGCCATTGGCTAACGCCACATGACCTGCCCGATAGGCACGGACCAGGCCGGGAACGCCTAGCACAGAATCCTTGCGAAAGACTTCCGGATCGAGAAAGGCATCATCCACACGGCGATAGATGACATCCACCTGTTCCAGCCCTTGCGTGGTTTTCATGTAGACTTTGTCCGATTCAACCACCAAATCCCGGCCTTCCACCATTTGGATGCCCATTTGCAAAGACAAAAAGCTATGCTCAAAGTACGCCGAGTTAAACACACCGGGAGTCAGGAGAACGACGGTAGGATTCTCTTTGCCAAGGGGAGCCAGGCCTTTGAGATTTTCCAGTAATTGAGTGGGATATTGATCCACCGGCCGGACTTGCATGTCGGCAAACAGATTCGGAAACAGTTGTTTCATGACCAGGCGGTTTTCCAATACATAGGAAATCCCTGAAGGGGTTCGAAGATTATCTTCCAGGACGAAATACTCTCCTTCATGATTGCGTACCAGATCTATTCCTGACACATGGATAAACACGCCTTTTGGTGGACAGAATCCCACCAGATCTTTTTGGAAATGTACAGAACTTTCAATGAGCTCACGTGGAACCACCTTCTCATTAAGAATCCGTTGGTCGCCATACAAGTCCACTAAAAACATGTTCAAGGCCCTGACCCGCTGACGAATCCCCTCTTCAATGAATCGCCATTCTGAATCGGGAATGATCCGTGGCATCAGATCAAAGGGAAAAATCTTTTCCGTTTGCTGTGAATCGCCATACACGGTAAACGTGATTCCCTGCCGCAAAAAGGCTTGATCCGCCTGCCGGCGTTTTAATTCCAGATCTTTCAATGGGAAATTCCGTAACCGTTCGACGAGACGCCGATAATGTCGCCGCGGGACATTTGCCGACTCGAACATTTCATCGAACCCGGATTTCATTTGATATCGGTCAAATAACGATTTCACCATCCCGTCCTTTGCGAAATATTCGCCTGTTCGTCACATGTTCCATGTCGATCGCTTGGACGGCAGCATAACATATTCGCTTGAGGATAGGAAATTTTCATGCGACTTCAAAGCCTGAACGCCCATCCTACACAGGCGTTTCAACGTTCTTTCATTTCCACAATTAGTCAAACGCCTCGAAGCAATGCTAAGATTGGGCGCAAGTTTTTTGAAATTTCATATTTTCGTTCATGTCTCAATTTTCACATCTGTCGAGGATCGATTCGTAATGGCGCTCCACGTCGCACTCAATCATCACACGCATTATCGCTATGACCGGTTAGTCCAAATGGGTCCCCAGGTCATCCGGTTACGGCCGGCGCCCCATAGCCGCACGCCCATTCTGAGTTACGCCCTCAAAATCGAGCCCACAGGCTATTTCCTGAACTGGCAACAGGATCCCCACGGCAATTACCTCGCACGGATCGTCTACCCTGAAAAGATTCGTGAGTTTCACATCGAGGTCGATCTGGTGGCCGACATGGTTATCTATAACCCCTTCGACTTTTTTTTGGAGCCTGATGCCGAAACGCTTCCCTTTGACTATGAGCCCCTCCTCAAACATGACCTGCTTCCCTATCTGGCCACGGACACCCCCGGTCCCCGTCTCCAGGAATGGCTGAACCAACTTGAACGCCCTCGCCAGGATCCCACCATTCCCTATCTCGTAGGCCTCAACCGGCAATTGCAAGAGCGCATCGCCTATGTCATCCGCATGGAACCCGGCGTGCAAACACCGGATGAAACCTTGTCCCTGGGTCGAGGCTCTTGCCGCGATACCAGCTGGCTCCTGGTGCAAATCCTTCGACATTTGGGCATTGCCAGCCGGTTTGTGTCCGGGTATTTGATCCAGCTCGTGGCCGATGTGAAATCGTTGGACGGACCGTCAGGCACCGATCGGGACTTCACCGATTTGCATGCCTGGGTGGAGGCTTATCTGCCAGGCGCGGGATGGGTGGGTTTCGATCCCACATCCGGCCTACTCGCCGGAGAGGGGCACATTCCATTAGCCTGCACTCCGCATCCTTTGACAGCCGCACCTATTAGCGGACCCATCGAATTCTGCGAAACCGCTTTTTCTCATGACATGTCGGTCACCCGCATTTTGGAATCGCCGCGCGTCACCAAACCCTATACCGACGAGCAGTGGCATGCGATTGATCAATTCGGACAACGGGTGAACGCCGAATTGGTCGAGCACGATGTCCGAGTCACGATCGGAGGGGAACCCACTTTTGTCTCCATTGACTATCCCGATGCGCCCGAGTGGAACACGGAAGCCGTGGGCCCCAACAAACAGCAATTAGCCGCCACGCTGATTAAACGCCTTCGTCAACGCTTTGCCCCTGGCGCGCTTCTGCATTTTGGGCAAGGGAAATGGTATCCCGGCGAACAATTGCCACGATGGGCGCTTGCGCTCTACTGGCGCGAGGAAGGCAACCCGATCTGGGAGAATGACCACCTGATTCCCGAGGAGAAGCCGACTTCGGAAACCACTCCCGAAGACGCTCAACGATTCATTCAGGGAATTGCCCGGCGTGTGGACGTGGGTGCGGAGACCATTTATCAAGTCTATGAAGACCCATGGCATTTCATCGGGCAGGAACGCAAACTGCCGGAAAACATCGACCCGGCCACCAATAACCTCGATGATCCCATGGCCAGAGCCCGTCTGGCCAAAGTCTTTGAACGAGGCCTAGGAACCCCGGCAGGCTACGTGCTTCCCCTCCAACGCTGGAATGCCCGCGACGGCAAACGTCGGTGGATGAGCGAACCCTGGTCCACCCGAACCAAGCATTTATTTTTATTGCCCGGCGATTCGCCTATTGGATTTCGATTACCTCTACCTTCCCTTCCGGTCCTTGCACCCGGGGAATACCCCTATATCATTCCCACCGATCCCTTCGAAGAGCGTGGTCCACTTCCCGATATTGATCCTCACCGGCAACCCTTTCTTCGGAGTCAAGGTGGACAAGAACACCAGCCTGACCAGCCTCAACTCGTACGGGGGCAAGTCACAGGCTCCGGCACCAAGCGGGCCGTCCGAGCCGCTTTGGCGGTTGAATCCCGGAAGGGACAACTCTGGGTGTTTATGCCTCCCGTGGAATCGGTCGAAGATTATCTTGACCTGGTGTCGGCTATCCAGGACACGGCGGCGGAATTGAACCAGCCTATTCATTTAGAAGGATACACCCCTCCGTATGATCCACGGATCAACGTCTTGAAAGTGACCCCAGACCCCGGGGTCCTGGAAGTCAACATCCATCCAGCCCGCAATTGGTCCGACATGGTCACCATCACCACCGGCATCTACGAAGAAGCCCGGCTCTGTCGATTGGGCACTGAAAAATTCATGCTGGATGGACGCCATACCGGAACGGGTGGAGGCAACCACGTGGTGCTTGGTGGAAAAACTCCGGCAGACAGCCCATTCCTACGGCGACCAGATTTGTTACGCAGTCTGATTGCCTATTGGCAACGGCACCCGTCCCTCTCCTATGTTTTCTCGGGCCTGTTCATCGGTCCGACCAGTCAGGCCCCGCGTATCGATGAAGCCCGCCATGACTCCCTTTATGAACTGGAACTGGGCTTTGCACAGGTGCCGTTCCCGCACAACGGGCCGCCCCCTCCACCATGGCTGGTCGATCGGATTTTTCGCAATCTGTTGATCGACGTCTCCGGCAACACCCATCGCACGGAAATTTGCATTGACAAACTCTATTCTCCCGACGGTCCCACCGGCCGACTGGGTCTCGTGGAATTTCGAGCCTTTGAGATGCCGCCGCACGAACGCATGAGTTTGGTCCAACAGGTCTTTCTACTGGCCTTGATCTCACGCTTTTGGAAAGATCCCGATCCGGGCACTCTTGCTCGATGGGGCACACAACTACATGACCGATTTATGCTGCCTCATTTTTTGGAACAAGACCTTCACGAGGTGATCCAAGACATGAACCGCGCCGGCTATGCCTTACAAGAAGACTGGTTCGCCCCTCATCTGGAGTTTCGATTCCCCCAGTACGGTTCCATTACATCGGGCAGTCTGGTCCTTGAAGTGCGTCAAGCTCTTGAGCCCTGGCATGTCATGGGAGAAGAAGGGGCCCCAGGTGGCACGGTCCGGTATGTGGACTCCTCGGTGGAGCGTTTACAGATCAAACTTTCAGGAGAGACCGAACACCGGCATATGGTGGTGTGTAACGGGAAACGGGTTCCTCTTATCCCCACCGGACGGCAAGGGGAAGCGGTTGGAGGCGTACGCTACCGCGCCTGGCAGCCAGCAGCTAGTCTGCATCCGACCATCGGGATCGATGCTCCCCTGACCTTCGATATTTATGACCGATGGACCGGACGGGCTGTGGCTGGATGCACGTATCATGTCGCACACCCGGGTGGACGAAATTTCGAACAATTCCCCGTGAATGCCTATGAAGCCGAAAGCCGTCGGTTGGCCAGATTTCAACCCTTCGGACATACGGCCGGCCCTTATCCCGAACCCAAAGACCGTTCCCGTCCCGAATTTCCCTGCACGTTGGACCTTCGATGGCCAACCTGACCCGTCAGTAGACAGTGAGCGATCCCTGCGGTAAGGTAATGGCAAGTTTGAGCAAGCGAGATCTCTTTTGATGAATCGCCAGACGGCTTCTCCTTCTCCTGAATCGCCGGAATACCTTCCGTTCGTAGGTCCCATGTATCAGCCTCAACCCGATACCTTTGATGAGCTCATCGCGCCGGATGGGTCGGTCCGGCCACATTGGCAGGACTTCCTGAAAAATTTTTCCACTCTGGAAGAGAGCCATCGGCAGAAAGCCCACGAGACTGCGCTCCGTCTTCTGAAAGATGACGGGGTAACTTATTTGGCCGGGAAGAACGGCCAACAAACGGATAGACCGTGGCAGTTGGATTTATTCCCCCTGCTGATCAGTCAAGAAGAATGGCAACAACTGGAAACGGGTTTGATTCAACGGGCTCGTCTGCTCAACCACATTTTGAGTGATTTGTACGGCCCGCAACAGTTGCTGAAAAACGGTGCCTTGCCGCCTGCCGTGGTCTTCGGGAATCCCCAGTTTTTGCAGCCCTGCCATGGCGTGCCGGTCGCCGGAGGCACGCATTTACACTTCCTCGCCTTCGACGTGGCACGAGCGCCAGACGGGCAATGGTGGGTTTTGCGAGATCGCACGGAAGCCCCCACCGGCGCGGGGTTTGCTTTGGAAAATCGGATCATCGTCTCACGGGCCTTACCCAATCTGTTTGACGATACGCATGTCCAGCGGCTTTCATCATTTTTTCAATCCTTTAACGAACATTTTCTGCGGTTTTCCCAACGAGACGATCCCTTGGCCGTCGTGCTTTCGCCGGGTCCGCAAAACGCCACCTACTTTGAACATGCCTATCTCTCACGCTACCTGGGCTATCCCGTCGTGGAGGGATCGGATATGACCGTTCGAGATGACCGGCTCTTTCTGAAAACTGTCGACGGTTTAAAACCCGTTGATCTGGTTTTACGGCGCATTTATTCAGACTTGTGCGATCCACTGGAATTGACCACCGAATCCACGTTGGGCATTCCCGGCCTGTTGCAATCGATTCGGGCCGGGCATGTCACTATGGCCAATGCGCTCGGCAGCGGACTGGTGGACAGTGAAGTCCTGTTAAGCTTTTTACCAACCTTATGCAGATTCTTTTTTAGTGAAGGACTTCAGATTCCCAGCGTGGCCACCTGGTGGTGCGGACAGCCAAAGGAACGGGAATACGTCCTGCAGAATATGCATCGTTTGTTGATTCGTCAGGTGTTGGTACCTAAACGTGGGCTCAGCCACCGCCGCTTATCCTCGTTCGGACCTGACCTGACCAGCCAGGAACAAACCGCCCTCACCCAGGCGATTACGCGACGAGGTCATGAATACGTGGGACGGGAAATCGTCTCGCCTTCCACCACGCCCTTCTGGACCGACCAGGATCAATTGCGACCCGCCCCCATGACCTTGCGCGTGTATTTGACCGCCACGAAGGACGGCTATACCGTCATGCCGGGCGGACTAGCCCGCGTATCGGTTCGATCCGACCCTCGCGGTCATTGGCATGAACCGGGCGATTTCAGCAAAGACACCTGGGTCAAATGGAATGAGGTTCTCGATCTTCAGAAGGCCGTTGTTCCTCCCCACCACACCGTTCAGTTGCGGCGCGGAGGGCGTGATCTTCCCAGCCGGGCCGCAGATAATCTCTTCTGGCTCGGACGGTATGCCGAACGCGCGGAAGGGGCGATCCGATTGTTGCGTAGCTTGTTTTCCCGCATGAGCGGAGAAGCCGACCTCGGCGATGATCCCCAGACGCTTCAACGGTTGGTCTCCCTGCTGGTCATGCAGGAACATTTGTCTCCCCGTCGAGCTAAACGTGCCGTGGAAGGAGGAGGAGATGCCGTCGAGGCGGAACTCCGAACAATTCTGTTCGATCCGGATTCACCAGACGGCCTGGCCAAGGTCATCCAGAATGTTCGACGCACCGCGGAATTGGTCCGCCATCGACTCTCTCTGGACACCTGGAATATTTTGGTCGAACTGTCCAGCATTCCCAAAGAATGGGCTCAAACGAAGGGACAAAGCATTGATGATGCCATTCGGCTTCTGAGCCGGATGATCCAGCATCTGGCCGCGCTGAACGGGATGGTTATGGAAAACATGACGCGCAGTTACGCCTGGCGGTTTTTGGAAATGGGGCGGCGCCTGGAACGGGTGCGACATTTGTCAAAACTGATTCGGCATTTAGCCACCCGTGGCACACCTGAAACCACGGGCGCGTTGAGCCTGCTCCTGGAATTAGCCGACGGGTCCATTACCTACCGCACCCGGTACAAGGCCGAAGCTAAACTGGCGGCCGTCCTGGATTTGTTGTTAGCTGACGAAACGAACCCCCGATCGGTCATTTTTCAATTACTCACGTTTGACGCGCACATTGCCGCTCTACCGCGAGAGGAAACCTCGGCCTCTCTCGAGCCGGCCCAGCGGATTACCACCCGCATCTGTACGGACATTCGCCTGGCAGACATGATTCAGCTGGCAGAGTTCACAAAAAAATCCAAGGTTCGAGCCAATCTAGAGCAACTGGTGAAACAATTAGATCAGGGAGTTCATCAATTATCAGACATCGTGGCCCATACCTATTTTAGTCATTCCTTCGC
>JAOUGQ010000383.1 GCA_029865515.1 Nitrospirota bacterium | reverse complement strand
CGGTGTTGGGAACAGGTTCCCAGGGTGAGACACGGGTGATTGTCGAAACGCTTATGAAATCCGTCATGGTTGTGGGGTTGATTGTGTTGGCGGCGCGAGTTCTTGTTCCCCATGTTCTTCATCTGATTGTGGGGACTCGAAGCCGTGAGTTATTCCTCCTGTCGATCATTGTGTTGGGGTTGGGAACGGCTTGGTTGACCTCCCTGGCGGGGTTGTCATTGGCTCTTGGTGCCTTTATCGCGGGTCTCGTGATTTCTGAGTCGGAATATAGTCATCAGGCGCTTGCCGAAGTAATCCCCTTTCGCGATAGTTTTAATAGTTTATTTTTTGTCTCGGTGGGGATGTTAATGAATCCCGCAGTCATCTCTGAATTTCCCATTCTGGTGATGGGCCTGTTGGCCCTGGTGGTCTTGGGCAAGTTCCTTACGGGAACCGGAGCGGTGTTCCTTGCTGGAGCTCCCGTATCTTCTGCATTGTTAACGGGTGTGGCCTTAGCGCAAGTGGGAGAATTTGCTTTTATTCTCGCGCGGGTGGGTCAGGGAGAAGGGTTATTGGACACGCAAGCCTATAATATTTTTCTTGCGGTATCGGTGTTGTCCATGACAATTACCCCATTTTTGATTCAATGGGCTCCCCGCCTGGTTAAACGAACTGAGGGCCTTGACCGCCTGAACCATTGGTTGCCTCGGCGTCAGGCCAATTCTGCGAAAGGCATCAAAGTCACAATCAAAGATCATGTCATCATCGTGGGCTATGGCTTAAATGGGCGGAATCTCGCGCGAGTCTTAGGTGATATGGAGATTCCCTATGTGGTGCTGGACGTCAACCCTGATGTGGTGGACGCTGCTGGAAAAGGCCGTGGCGCCATGATTTATGGAGATGCGACAAATCCCAGGGTGTTGACTCAAGCCGGCATCATGTTGGCGCGGGTGCTCGTGGTTGCCACCTCTGACCCGTTTGGAGCTCGTCGGATTGTTCAGCAAGCCCGACAACTGAAGCCCGCTCTTCATATTGTCGTACGAACTCGATATTTAAAGGAATTGCAGGATCTCCAAGAACTAGGAGCTAATGATGTCGTACCGGAAGAATTTGAAACATCCATTGAGATTTTTGCCTTGGTTCTTCGCACTTACCAGACCCCTAAGGCCATGATCCAAGACAAAGTTGAACAAATCCGCCGGGAGGGGTATCTCCTGCTTCGGAGAGGAGAGTTGCCTGAGTTAGCTCACCATCTTCGTGCTGGAACATTGGCGGATGTGCAAGTCGAGACCTGTCGGGTGGAAGACGATTCCCATGTGCTAGGGAAATCGTTAACACAGTTACAAATCCATGGACGGACGGGTGCTTCCGTGATTGCGACTACTCGAAATGGCGTGACGCAATCCAACCCTTCTTCCGATAAAATTCTGGAGCCAGGGGATGTTCTGGTCCTTCTTGGCACACGTGAGCAAATCCGTAAAGCCATCGCCCTGCTTGTCGATACTAAAATGTGAAAAGCCTGGTCCAGTTCAGGCGTATTTTGAGGATAGGTAAGCCGTTCTTGGCGATACCTCCACAAGTAGTCACCCCCAATGACCATCGTCTCGCTTCTTCAGGTATAGAACGTGGCTGGCGCGAACGTTTTAATTTATTGAAAGCTGGTCTGCCTGCCATGAGGGTTACATGCTGGAGATGGCGTAAATCTCAGGTGGGCACTGGGAACTTCATGAGGTGAAGTTTGCCATCTGGCTGGATAAATCAATAGAGAACTGGTTCCTGCCTTTTCCAAATCAAGAGGGCATCGTCCGTAAAGGCCATTAAATCCACTCACCTCGCACGTCACACAGAACATGAAGAAGACACTGAGAAATTGACGGTCAGGAACGATCATGATTTGAAGACAAGTGCCATGAGAATTCTCCAAAATCTCATGGCTGTTTAATGACTAAAGGCTTTTGAGGATCCACCGATAAAAGGCCCTGAAGTAACGTGGAGTAGTGGAGTAAGAGAGCACTTGTCCCCTCACCTTCAACAGAGAGATTTAAGCATTCGAAAGAAGATTGCATAACAATTCATCAAGTGGTGGCCTCTTTCCGATAAAGGCAAACCCATTGTGAAGTGGGGACGCAAAGCCACGGGTCAGATTTTCTGATAGCCGGGTTACCGAAGAAAGGGAGAAGTGTGGGAATGGGGCCCCTTATGTGTTCAAGGAGGGTATCCCATGTTCGACGTTCCCGCTGCCATTCGTCTGAAAAGTTTTGTTGCATGGTGCTTGCTCGGCAGTTGCCTCTTCTTCCTCCCGACTGGAGCTCAATCCGCGACAAGTGATTCGGCCACCCTCCAATGGGCCGCCAATCAAGAGGCCAACTTAGCTGGGTATCGGATCTATCGAGGAACCACCCCAGGAATATATGGGGCTCCCACCACTGTCGGGAAAATAACGACCTACCAATATTCAAATTTACTGACGGACAAAACCCACTATTTTACGATTACGGCATTCGATGCGTCGGGCAATGAAAGCCTTCCCTCCCCTGAGGTGAAAAAGTACATCGCAAATTCCTCCATCGCTTCTAGCCCGCCGCCACCTTCTTCATTAACCATTTCGAACCTGACCGTCGCCAGTGGGCAAGCGTATGTGGTGTCCGCCTCCGGCCTCCAAGCCGGGGGCACGGTCTATCTCGACCGTGCCTATACCTTTACCTTGGTCCCCACGAGCATACAGGGAGCCGCATACATCCAAACCGCCAACAATGACAAAGCGGCGACCACGGCCGCCTTTCTCCGCTTTACGGTCAATCAACCCGTGTCCGTGTCAGTCGCCTATGATGTGCGTCTCACCCCCAAACCCGCGTGGTTGAGCACCTTTACCGATACCGGCACCAATCTGGTGACCTCGGATACGACCCTCCGCCTTTTTGTGCGGGCCTTCCCCGCCGGGACCATTACCCTCGGGGGCGATGCCGGGAGCGGGGGCAGCATGTATTCCGTCATCGTCCAACCCCAGGGCCCA
>JAOUGQ010000382.1 GCA_029865515.1 Nitrospirota bacterium | reverse complement strand
TCTCTGGCCGTGTTGATGGGAATCGTCATGCTGGGCGGGATCGTAGTGAGCGGGATGATGGTCGGCAAGTGGATCCCCTTCGTTCCCCCAGTCCTGGGGTGGATGGTCAATGGCATGGTGGTGACGGCTTTGATGTCCAACCGGGAAAAGCAGGACCGCACAGTGCTCATGTCCCTCTTTTCCCGGCATGTCTCACCCGAAGTCGCACAAGCCGTGTGGGCCGAACGGGATCAATTCCTGGAAAACGGACGGTTGCGTCCACAAAAGTTGGTCGTGACGACACTGTTTTCAGATCTTGAAGGATTTACGCCGATCGCGGAAAAAATGGAACCCCATCGATTGTTGGATTGGCTCAATACCTACATGGAACGCATGGTCAATATCATCATCAGCCATGAAGGCGTGGTGGACGATTATTATGGAGACATGATCAAGGCGGGGTTCGGCGTCCTCAAGACCGGGCAAACCGAAGAAGACATCGGCCAGGATGCAAAAAAAGCAGTGAGTTGCGCGATAGCCATGGAGGAGGAAATGACCCGTCTCAATAGGGAATGGCAGGAACATGGCCTGCCTGCCGTCCGGATGCGTATCGGCATTCAGACGGGGCCCGTCGTGGTGGGCAGCCTGGGTAGTGCACAGCGCCTGAAATTTACGACGCTGGGGGACTCGGTGAATATTGCCGCGCGCCTGGAAAGCTTCCAAAAAGATTCGGCGGAATGGTGGGTAGGGGAAGAGGTGTGCCGGATCCTGATCGGGGACACCACAAAGCAGTATCTCGGTGAGCATCTCTGGAGTCTCAAAGAAGTCGGGGTGGTAAGCCTCAAGGGAAAAGCCATCGGCGTGTCGGTGTACCGGTTGTATTCGCGGAAAAAGAACTAAGGCGACGTGTGCTCCGTTACCCCCTGAGGTCTTGAGCAGGAAAAGATTGACCTCGACATTCACATCTGGACATAATGTGTACAAAACAAGTTCATTTTGATTTCAGAACGGGTGGGGCCGGGAGCACGTTCTAAACCATAATTGGAAAGGATCCTATGGCGAGTCGAGCGCAAAAACACGCGAATGCGTCCCCTTCAGTCCCCCTGCCTGACGGGTTTCTCCGCCATATCAACGAGGAAACGGATTTATCTGCACTGCTTCAACTGATTCGAGAGGAGGCCTCACGATTGTTAGAAGCTGAAAAGGCCAGCATCTTTCTGCTGGACCGGGAGCAATGTGAGTTGTGGTTTCCGCTCCCGGAGAATGGACGAGTGCTTCGACTGGATGCGCGATTAGGGATCGCGGGCGCGTGTGTGGCGACGGGGGAAGTGCTCAACGTCAAGGATGTCCAGTCGGACTCACGGTTTTTTTCCGGCATAGACCTGGCTACCAAACGACAAACACGGACCCTGTTGGCCCTGCCGGTGCGGGATAGATCCGGCGAAGTCTTCGGGGTCTTTGAAGCCGTGAATAAAAAGGGGAAGGCCTTTACCGCCCAGGATGAAACGTTGGCTCAGGTGTTGGTGGATCACATTGCCGGCCCGCTTCAGAAATTTTATCTGGTGGAGCAATTGCGGCATGAACGCGAACGGCTGCAACAGGAAAATGCCCACCTGTGGCGAGAGGTCGAAGGGCGGTTCTCCACGCAAAAACTTCTGGGCAACAGTCTGCCCATGCAACGCCTGGTCAGAGTGATCGATCAGATCAGGGACAGTTCGGTGGATGTGCTCATCACGGGAGAAAATGGAACCGGAAAGGAGTTAGTGGCCAAAGCCATTCACTTTAACAGTCCCAGGGCCCGTCAACCGTTTGTGGCGATCAATTGCGCGGCCATTCCGGAAACCCTGATAGAAAGTGAATTATTCGGCATCAGCAAAGGCACAGCCACGGGTGTGGATGCCCGAATGGGGAAGTTTGAGCAGGCCAACAAGGGGACGCTTTTCCTGGATGAAATCGGCGATCTGGGAATGCGGGCGCAGGCCAAAGTGCTGCGGGTGCTTCAAGAACGGGCCGTCGAGCCGGTAGGGGAGCGGATGACCATTCCCCTCGATATCAGAATCCTGGCGGCCACCAATAAAAACCTGGAAGCGGAGATCAAAGCCGGGAGGGTTCGGGATGATTTGTATTACCGCCTGAAAGTCGTCCATGTGCATACGCCGGCGTTGCGCGAGATCCCGGCGGATATTCCCCTGCTCGCCAATTATTTTCTGGACCAGTATTGCAAACGGATGGACAAGCCCCCGAAAAAACTCGCGGCGGGGGCGATGCGGCGATTCATGGAATACTCCTGGCCGGGAAACATCCGGCAGTTAGAAAATGAAATAAAACGCCTGGTGGTCATGGTTCGTGGAGCCACCATCAACGAAGACGCGCTGGAAGAAGGCATCCGATACCCGCCACAAATAAACGGGGGACCGGCAGACCTGCAGGGCCGGAGTCTCCCTCAGGCCGTGGCCGAACTGGAGCAGCGCATGATCAAGGAAACCCTGGCGGCCTGCCGGTTCAACCAGGTGCAGACCGCTAAACGATTGGGCTTATCCCGGCAGGGCCTCATCAAGAAAATCAAACGCCATAACATCCAGGTCTGAAAACGTAGATCTTATCATTCAGGTATTAAACGAACACGTCACGCTTCGTTTAGGCCTTAATCAAATTGTCATCCTGAGTGAAACGAAGGATCTGTGCCCAGGGTAAAGAAGCCCCAACTTTTCGAAACCCCTCCTGAGACATATCCTGATCTCACCAAAGAACTGAGAACCACATACCCTCACGGTGGGTAGGCATATCCTGCTCTCCCTGATTCCCCTCTTCTTGTCATCCTCGACAGTCGTTATCGGGGATCCATCCGAAACGAATCCAAGATGGATGCCCGATAAAAAATGTCGGGCATGACATCAATGGTATTGGATTCCCGATTCACAAGTCCGGAATCACAATGAAAATCAGGCTAGCCCTCTCAGGGAAAGGTCTCCATCAAACCGGCCGTTCACGCTCGCATGGCAGTTAGCTCCTGCTTAAT
>JAOUGQ010000381.1 GCA_029865515.1 Nitrospirota bacterium | reverse complement strand
ACGGCTGGTCTCACCGTGGGGACCGTGACAATCGCGCCCAGCGAGACAGTGCCGGTGGGCACCGTCATCAGTCAAGCGCCCCTGGCCGAGGTCAATGTGTCGCCGGACAGTGCGGTGGCCCTGGTCATTTCGTTCGGGCGGCCCGCGTTCCTCATGGGAGTCCAAAACGATCCCAACACCGGGCCGCTCGTAAACAGCTTGTACCGCATCCGAACCGATGGGGTGGTCACCAAGCTGGGCGATCTCAATCACCGGACGCATGGGTTGGCCTTTGTCGGGTCGACGCTGTATTCCGTGGAAGAATTGACGCTTTCCTCCACTGTCACCACGGCGCCCAATTTATATACGGTTAATCCGGACACCGGTGTCACTCTCACTTCGATCCCGCTGACGTTGTCGACTGGAGAAGCGGTAGAGGGAGGGAGAGGATTAGCCACGGAATCCGGCACGAACCAGTTGTGGGCCTTGCTCGTTGTTCCTTCAGAAGTAAACACATTCCGGCGGTTGGTGACGATTAATCCCATTACCGGCCTCGCCACCCAAATTGCGAAAATACCGGGAAACTTTATGGACATGGCGTTTGATGCAGCAGGGACCCTCTATGCGATCACAGATAACCGGTCGGTTCCTGGTGGGTCGGCCGTGTCTCCTGCACGAATCTATACGTTGAATAAGACTACGGGGACACCAACGGCATTTCTGGATGTCTCGGCAGGCGCCGTAGCGGGACAACCGAATTTTCGAGAAAGTGAAACGATTGGTGCGGGGTTTTCCTCAGCCATGCTCTATCATCTCTCGGGGCAGCATAAAATCACCGCCTGTTGCACCAAGAATATCCTGTTTGAAACGATCAATTTGACCACCAAGGTTAGAACTTCCATTCCTCTCACCGGGCCGGACTTTTTTGTCACGACGGCGATGACGTTGGTGCCGCCGGACAGCTCCCGACGAGCTTTGGGCGATGTGAATGGCGATGCCAAGGCCGATCTTGTCTGGCGCGACAGTGGCAGCGGGGCGGTAGCCGTCTGGCAGATGAACGGACTGACCATTGGCGGGGTAGGTGTGCCGGGCGGGGCCCCGACGACTTGGATGATTGCCGGGGTGGGCGATGTGACGGGGGATGGCAAGGCCGACCTCGTGTGGCGCGACAGTGGTAGCGGGACCGTGGCCGTCTGGCAGATGAACGGATTGACGATTGGCAGGGTGGGCGTGTCGGGCGGGGCGCCCCTTAGCTGGACGATGGCCGAGGTGCGCGATGTGGATGGTGATAGTAAGGCCGATCTCGTCTGGCGCAATAACACCAACGGCATGGTGGCAATATGGCTAATGAACGGGTTAACTATTACGTCAGTCGGTTTCCCAGGGTCCAGCTCCACCGACTGGGAAATTCAGTAGTCATTGGTCAGGGACTAAGGCTTCTGCTCAGCTGTACATCAAACATAAAGGGAGTCAAATATCCTCAACCAATAATTAAGACTGACTTTTTATAGAGGAATATGACAGATGATAGATCAAGGATGGTGAACGTGAACTTATCTCTCATTTTTTTTAGACGATCGAAGTTCCGCCACTGGCAGATAGGGGGTTCCCAACCTTACCCTCAAAGGACTCCCAAAAATCTGCTGTAAGAGCCTCAGGGGGGCAGGAAAGCGGAAGAACACTAGAATAGGGAGAAATAGCCAGGCGTTATACATATGTATAAATTCGTGTCGATGAACGTATCAACCGGCAAGAGGATACCACGATGTTTTGAGATCAGCGTACGAGAGAATAATTGCCCGGAAGAATTTACTCGGCGGTCTTTGCGCAACGCATGCCAATATATGGACTTCCCCTTTCAGGATTTTCTCGTGCCCTATAGGCAGAGCGGGCAAAAATTGAGCTGACACTCCAAGACCCCCCACGGTGCACTTTCATCGCCCCGGAGTCGGCACCCTTAGGGTTGCGAATGAGGGTCGATTGGCTCGCATACGGAGCATACCAGTCAAAGACCCATTCGGACACATTCCCGGCCATGTCATGGACACCATAAGGACTGATCCCACTCGAAAATTTACCAATCTCCACTGGGCCGGCTTTCCCCCGGTCCAAGGCTGTTTGCATCCATTCGGCCCATTTGGTTATTGAGGGAAATGATTGTCCGGCCCAATAACTCGCGGTATTGGTACGTTTGGAATCCCAGCTGTTTCCCCATGGATAAGAATATTCCTGAGGCCCACGGGCGGCCTTTTCCCATTCCGCCTCTGTGGGAAGTCGTTTCCCCGCCCACTTGCAGTAGGCATCAGCGTCATACCACGTCACACCGAGGACCGGATGGTCCGGTTGCTGAAATCGTTCGTCCTCCCAGAATTGTGGAGAGGGCCGACCAGTGGTTTCGATGAAACGCCGATAGAGGCGGTTACTGACCTCATATTGATCAATATAATAGGCATCTAGTGCAATCTGGCGTTTTGGAATTTCTGCTTGAAAGGCATCAAAAGGGACACCGTCAAAATTCTTGAGATAAGACTGAATCTGTTCTGGCGTACTTCCCATCGTAAATTCCCCGGCCGGAATAAAGACCATGGATGCGGCACTCTTCCCCGATTGCTGGGAAGAGAGCGTGCCTGATAAATCTTGCGGACGCAGCCGGGCTTCCAGGACAGGCTCCAGCTGAGACTCTCTTGGCTGCTCGCTTTGCGACCCTGGATTATTGCGGGTGTCCGATGCTTGAGAGATAGGATGATCGTTGGCCGCTGCTTTTGAAACAGGGCTGGCATTCTTTGGGGCGGAGCCAGATTGTTCCGATTTGAACATATTCTTAAAAAACCCTAAAAATCCAGAATTTGTCTGAGATGATGGTTGAACGTCAGGCGTGGTTGGTGTTGGAGGAGTCATAATGATGGTAGCGACACCGGGTGCTTGAGATCCCTCTGAAGACTCGAAAGGCTTATTCTCTCCACCTTTGGAAATCACCTGAGGTGACGCCACTTTTGCCTCTTGTTCCTTGCGGGCCTGTTCGGCCGCTGCCCGTCGC
>JAOUGQ010000092.1 GCA_029865515.1 Nitrospirota bacterium | reverse complement strand
AAACCTCTCAGTTCGTGCAGCAGGGGAAGCGCTTTTAGATGGTCACCATTGGGAGGTGCTATCGACATGAAATTATCTCCCGATCAAAAGCTTGATATCCGTGAGGTCCTCAAAGACCTTGCCTTGTACCGGCCGAGGCGAAAGGGATGGATTTGGCGTCAGCCAATTACCGATCACCAGGTCGGGCCGTTTATTCTGAAGGATACTTCAAAGAATCTGAAGAACTCGGTTCCGCTCCCGGCGGCTCATGCCTTTGAGAATATGGATCCCCAATGTGCTGTGGTGGTCACGACAGAGATTGCATCAGGGCGTTTCGAAGACGATCTGCGGCGCATGCGAATGGTGGCCTGGCACGGTGCCGATCACATCATGGTGATTCGGACAACGGGACAATCCCATATTGACGGGCTCATCGAGGGCACGCCCGAAGGCGTCGGGGGGATACCGGTTACCCGCAAGCAGATCCGTGCCACGCGCAAAGCGCTGGATGCCATTGAGGAGGAGGTGGGACGACCGATCAATTTCCACTCGTATGTGAGCGGCCGGGCCGGTCCCGAAATGGCCGTCTTATTTGTGGAGGAAGGGGTAAATGGGGCCCATCAGGATCCGCAGTACAACATCCTCTATCGTGATATCAATATGCACCGCTCGTTCGTGGATGCGGCTGAAGCCAAGAGGATCTTGGCGGATGGGGCGATTCTTCAACTGGATGGTGCGCACAATGCCAATGCCACGGCCAAAGAAGCCTGGAAAGTTACGCCTGAACTTTTTGTCCAGCATGCCATCAATAGTGCGTTCTCCCGAGCGGTGGGGATGAAAAAATCTTACATCGCTCTCTCCACCGTTCCACCAACGGCGCCCCCTGCACCCAAGATGCGTTTGGATTTGACCTATGCCGTGGCGCTTCGTGAGATATTTGAAGGGTATACCTTCCGGGCACAGCAAAATACCCGGTACATGGAAACCGACACCATGGAAACGACTGTGACCCATGTGCTGGACACGCTGATCTCCCGGCTCACTCCGACGAACATTCAAAGCACGATCACACCTGACGAGGGACGCAATATTCCCTGGCATTACAATAATGTGGCCGGCGTGAATACGGCACGACAAACGTTCATGGGACTGGATGGGCTGGACGACCTTCTCACGCTGCGTGAAGAGGGGAAGTGGCGGGAGGAGGCACGCAACCTTAAAGAACGCGCGGTCCTCTTTTTGGAAGAAATCCTGAAGGGGGGAGGATATTATGCCGCCGTTGCAGCCGGACAATTCGTCGACTCCGGGTTTTTCCCGGAACGAAAGGGAGATGGCATTGTCCGTCTTCCCGATAAAGGTGATGATGCCGATACCGTCATCCCGCGGGCTTCCGACTACGGAGCTCCTGTGTGCAGTCACTTTGGCGACAATATCTACACCTCCGAGAATGGGAAGGCCTGCGAGGCGTATGGAGGATGTACGCTCTGTGATCCTTCCAAGATCCGATACATCGACGAAATCGATTCCGAAGACAATGTGGAAACACGTTTAAGCAAACCTCTGGCGGACCTGGCGGCGGGAAAACTTAGCCCGGAAGTTGAGAAACATGCCGACGGTGTGGTGTGTGTGACCATTTTTGTGCCGGATAATCCCGAGATAGCTGAAGCAGCGGCCATTGAAATGGCCAAGCACATGGGACTGACTCATCTGGAGGTCATCAGCCGACGGGTCATGCATCCGGCTGAAGGCAGTGTGTTTGAAATCAAAGGCGTGCTTCAGGTGGAAATCAATAAGCATGAGCTGTCGCTGACTGTTCCAGAGCAACCCTTGGCTGATAAAGAGATTGAAGCGTGGGTGCGACCGCGGCGTTTGCACATTGTGGCAGCGACGGTTGGGGAGGATGAGCACTCCGTGGGGCTCCATGAAATTCTTGATATTAAACATGGCGGGATTGAAAAGTATGGATTCTTGTGTCATGACCTGGGAACTTCAGTCACGATTGAGCGGCTTCTTGATGCTGCCATGGAATACCAGGCCTGCGCCATTTTGATCTCCACCATCGTCACGCATGCTCATGTTCATGAACAGCACATGGAGCGTCTCCAGAAGCTGGCTACTCAACGGAGAGTGCGGGATCGCCTGGTGTTACTGGCTGGAGGAACGCAGGTCACTGACGAACTGGCCCGGACATGTGGTATGGATGGCGGGTTCGGGCGAGGGACGACTGGCCGGGACGTGGCGAGTTTCCTCGTGCGCACGCTGCGTCAAAAGGAGGTCAAATAGACACGCCTTGGCCTCTCCCTACCTGACGATCGACCTCAACAAAATCGAACATAATAGCCGGACAATCGTCAGCGTGTGTCAGTCGCACGGAATTAGTGTCACCGGTGTGACTAAGGGCGTCTGTGGTCAACCGGAAGTGGCCAAAGCCATGCTGCGCGGCGGTGTCTCGTCTCTGGCCGACTCCCGTATGGAAAATATCCACCGTCTACAGGCAGCGGGGATTCACACTCGCTACATGCTATTGCGCCTTCCCCCGTTGTCGGAGGTCGAGGAGGTCGTGGGGACGATCGATGTCAGTGTGAACTCGGAGATTGCCGTGGCGGAAGCCTTGTCGCAAGCTGCCTGCCGTCGTGGCATGGTGCATGACGTGATGTTGATGGTTGAGCTGGGTGATTTGCGTGAAGGCATTCCACCGGACCAACTCCTTCCCTTTGTCCGTGCCGCCATGCAGCTTTCCGGTATCCGTATTCAAGGAATTGGAACCAATCTGGCGTGCTTCGGAGGTGTCGTGCCGAGCACTGACAACATGGCGCGACTCGTCGAGCTGGCCACCGCAGTGGAGGAACTTGTCGGGTACCGTCTTGAGTGGATCTCAGGTATGAACTCAAGCGGGCTTGATCTTCTCGTGGCTGGAGAGACTCCGATGCGGATCAACCATGCACGGATAGGGGAGGCCATCCTCTTGGGGCGCGAGACGGTGCATCGCCGGCCATGGCCAGGTACCTTTCAGGATGCCTTTCTTCTGCATGCTGAAATTCTGGAGCTCAAGAAAAAACCCTCATTGCCAGTGGGCACACGAAGCGAGGATGCCTTTGGGGAGTTGCCTGAGTATCAGGATCGTGGGGAAATGATCCGGGCGCTCTTGAATGTAGGACGAGAAGATGTGGTGATCGAAGGGATGACACCCCTTGATTCACAGGTCACAATTGTGGGTGCTTCGAGCGGGTATCTTGTCGTCGATGTGACCCGAACAGACACCGCGTATGGTGTGGGAGATGAGCTGATTTTTTCCCTCAACTATGCCGCTCTCCTTCGGGTTTCAACGTCAGAGTACGTCAAAAAACGACCGTTTCAAGCCGGTGTCCGGTCAAGCGATGCATGACAGACCAATGTCTGAGCAGTCCATTCGTCTGACGAAAGCCTTCGTCAACCTTCATCATCTCACGCACAATATGCGTCTGCTTCAGGAACTCGTCGGGAGCCGTCAATTGTGGCCCTGTATTAAGGCCGATGCGTATGGACACGGGGCGACCATCATTGCCCGCCACCTGACGAGTTTGGGGTACACGACCTTCGGTATTGCTGACTTCGAAGAAGGCATGGCTCTGGTCCAGGAAGGCATTCAGGCTACCTATATTGTGCTTTCGGAACCCCTTCCTGAACATGCCCCGGCGCTTGTCGCCCACAGTTTTGAATCGACCATTTCCACCTTCGACATGGCAGAGGCTCTGGCCCGGGAGGCGGAAAGGGTAGGGAAACGGATCGCCGTGCATGTGAAGGTGGACACAGGAATGGGACGGTTGGGCTTACAGCCGGACTCCGTCCGGAATTTTCTAGAGCACTGCCAGGCATTTCCGGCGCTGCACATCAGGGGCATCATGAGCCATTTTCCGCGTGCCGACGAACGGGATAAGGAGTACTCCTTAGAACAACTAGGCCGTTTCCGCCAGGTTCTGGCAGGAACCCAGGGGTATGGAATCGAGGTTCGGCACATGGCTAACAGCGCGGCGATTTTTGATCTACCTGATTCCTACTTTGATGCCGCACGGCCTGGGATTGCGATCTACGGCCTTCACCCCTCGCGCGAGATTGCCAATTCCCGGGTCAATGAACTGAAACCCGTTCTGGAATGGAAAACCCGCATCGTGTTTCTCAAGGAAGTGCCGGCCGGCATGGGATTAAGTTATGGGCATGCCTACCACACTAAGAGGCAGTCATTGATTGCCACTGTGCCAGTGGGATATGGGGATGGCTTGAGCCGGAATCTTTCCAATCATTGCACGATGTTGGTTCACGGGGTTCGCTGTCGCCAGGTGGGGCGTATCACGATGGATTTGACACTGTTGGACGTGACAGCTCTCCGTGGCAAAGTTCAGCAGGGCGACGAGGTTGTGATCATCGGCCGCCAAGGCGCTGAAGAAGTGACGGCGGATGAGCTGGCCCAGAAGCTGGGGACCATTAATTACGAGATTGTCACCTGTATTTCACACCGTGTTCCGCGTATACCAATCTCGTAAGATAGAGAAATCAGGCCGTGAATAGGTAAATGGGGCCCTAATCCTCATTTCCCCGGCGGGTTTCCATACGATAACCTCGACAATTATAATAAGTGTGTTGGTAAGGGAATCACCCTCATAGGAGATTGAGGCTTTTTCCGTTGATGTGTGAATGATGGCCGGGGGAAAAGGAGAATGCAAGGGAAACACGATGAAAATTGACACCAAAAGAAATCCTTTTACCTCTTCAGGGCTGAGAGAACACAGGTTAATGTCGTGAAGAAACGTATCCTTCTTGTCGATGACCATCAGTTAGCCAGGGGAGCCTTGAAGCTGTTCCTTGAGACGCAGGGCTATTATGTTGAAGAAGCCGAAAATGGGGCAGAAGGATTGGCGGCCATTGAACAAGGCCGCACATTTGATCTCGTGATTTCTGATAATCAAATGCCTGTGATGACCGGAATAGAACTTATTCAACACCTCGCTCAGCGGTCCTATCTTTCTTCCCATCCCCTAATCCTTTACTCCGGGAATCTCACTCCGGAATTAGAACAGCAGGCCCATGATCTGGGCGTGTCTGCGGTTCTCTCGAAACCGTATAATTTCACCGAACTCCTCGCCTTCATCCATCAAGTGTGTGAACCCCCAAATCCTTGATTCTCCTGGATCTTTCACGGAGCACTATCGGGGGATTCTCCACGGTTATGGATGGCCCAGGAGAGAGAAGTTTCCTGTGGTGGGGCTTTCTATGAATTTGTAAAAACTTTGGTTGACAGGAGGGACCGGACAAACTGCTATCCGATCGGAAGGTGGACAAGGTCTTTTTTCTTTGCTTGATCCTTTAGTTTCTAAGGGGTAAGGTGCATCGGCATGAAATTCATGTTGCATCATCTGACTGGAAGTCTAAGGGGTCAAACCCAATATTTTGATGCAGACTCCCTCCGTTTCGGGACTGGAAACGACTGCGATGTGCGATTCGATGCGACAGGGGATCGACAAGTCGCTCTCTCTCATGCCGAGTTGGCTCTTCATGATCATTCTCCCATTCTTCGTGATCTGACCGGACAGCACGCCCTCTTTATCAATAATCGGCAGACTGGGCAGGCGGCCTTGCACGATGCCGATCTGATTCAACTTGGTGATCATGGCCCGCTGTTACGATTCCGGGTGCTCCCTGATCAGTCGGATGGGAGAAAGCCCTGGCGCTATATCGTCGAGGATTCACAGGATATTGTGGTCCGAACTCCGCATCGGGCGTACACCTCACTGTTTTATCTTGGGCGGCACGTGATAAGTGATATTGCCCGGTATGGTTCACCGACGGCAAAAATGGTCGCTCTTCTCTTGGGCTTGTTGCCCATTCTTTTGATTGGAATCTTGAGTGTGAGTGTGTATTACGAGTACCAGGCTGCCGAGGTCGCCAGGCAAAAAGTCGCCGATCTGGTCAGTCAGGTGGAAACGGGGCGACTGAGCCAAGACGAACTTGAATCACGGGTTGCCCTGGAACGTGAAGTGAGGATCAAGCTGCAACAGGAGCAGGAGGAATTGAAGGCCAATTTGAAAGCGGCCTTCGAAAATCGACAGGCCCTACGCCAGTCTCAGGAAGAGCTCCGAGAGATTCAAAAGCAATTGAACGAATTGGAAAGTGAACAGCGGTTTGCGGAAGAAGTGATTCAACGATTTCAGGGTGGGGTCGGATTTTTACAGGGGGGCTATGGGATTGTTGAAAAAGGAACCGGGCGTCCACTTCGCTATCAGGAGTACAGTCAAGAGCGTGGACCTTTACTTGATGAAAACGGAGTGCCGTTGCTGACTCTTGAGGGGAGCACGCCGGTCGTGATTATCTTTTTTTCGGGAACCGGTTTGCTCATTGATCAGAAGGGGACCGTGTTGACCAACCGGCATTTGGTGCGGATGTGGGAAGCCTATGAGCCGGTGAAAGCCATTTTGGAAAAGGGTTTTGAGGCATCCGTGGAATTCCTGCGTATTTTTTTCCCAGGGTCTAAAGAGTTTTATGAATTGAAAGAGGTGTTGATTTCTCAGGACAATGATTTTGCCATTCTCCGGACCACCCGTCCACCGAAAGGACATCCCCCCCTCCCATTGGCTTCAGCCGATCATCCGATTCGCGTTGGAGAACCGGTTATTATCATGAGTTACCCGGGGACTCTTGACAGTATTCTGAGTCGGTTATCGCGAACCGTCGGTGAGCAGATCGTCAGCCAGGTTGGCGGGGATCCGGTGGCCCTTCCTGAAAGACTGGCCACCGAGGGGTTGATCCGGCCGCTCGCCACCCATGGGCATGTGTCGGATGTGTCCAAAGATGTCGTGACCTTCGAGGCGCGGTCTTCCCAAGGCAGCAGTGGAGGGGCGGTCTTAAACCGTGAGGGCCTGGTTATTGCCGTCAACCATTCCGGGCTAAGAGGTATGGGCGGCATCAACCTTGGAGTGCCCATCCATGTAATCAGAGAACAGTTGAAGCGGTTGGGCTTAACGCCATCTGGAAAACTGTAGACTAATTTGAGTCTGAAGTATCCGTAGCCGGTATCGTTCCAGTGCCATGAAAATTCTTCTTGCCGTCGACGCATCTCCACATTCCAAGCATGCCGTGCAGATGGTGAAAAATCTGTCTGCACTCGTGCATCTATCCATTCTCTATGTAGTGGATGTCCCTTCCTTGAAACATGCCTATCTTTCCTCGGAATGTTCAGAAAAAGACTTTGAGGGGTATCGGCAGGAGGTGGCCCGTCTTTCCCAACATATCCTCCATGAAACGCGTGACGAATTGCTCTCTTCCGTGCACGAGATACAATTAATCGCTGATAATGGGGATCCTGCGGAAAGTATTATCCAAACTGCTGAGGAACATGACGTGGGTTTAATTCTGCTCGGGCATCGGGGTATGACGCCGTCCTCCACCTTTCTTCTGGGGGGCGTCTCGCAAAAAGTCGCCACCTATGCGCCATGTTCGGTGTTGATCTGTAAAAAACCGGTGCCCGTTCTTGATCGCATATTGCTGGCAGTGGATGGATCGGATGCTTCAAAACATGCTGCCCAATTTTTAGGAAAATTACCATTTAAAGGACCACTGCATCTGATGATTGAGATGGTGTGGGACCCCCCTCCTTCCAGTCTGTTGGCCTCCGTCGCTCAATCCTCAGTTGTTTCCCCCAAAGCTTCATCGGCCAAAAATAAGGGGGAAACCTTTTTGCGTGAGGTCGCTGAGCCGTTTCAGAAAGGACCCTATGAGGTGGAATTTGAATGGAAATGTGGCGACCCTCCGTTGGCCATCCTCGAATCAGCCAAACAGCATAATGTTCAAATGATTGTGGTGGGGGCTCGCGGATTGAAAGGGATCAAGCGGTTTCTGCTCGGGAGCGTCTCGCAAAAAATTCTCACGCATGCGCCCTGTTCTGTCCTGATTGTTCGCTGAAGATAGAGGAAGGGGGGCTTAGCCGGAATTTGTGGATCTCATTCTTCTGAAAGTAACGATGCACCTGAAATTCAAGCAGCAAAAACTAATCGATATAAACAGAGGGAAAAGCCTTGGTAGAGAAAAAGGAGACAGTCGGAACTGTCTCCTTTTTTCTGACAACTTCAGGTTCGCCGGGTATCTGGTTCAATTCTTACAAAACGCTGCACGTCCTAATGATTTATGAAGAGCTGGTTTTTAAACTGCCTCAAAGGCGTTTAAAAGGTGCTTCCTTGTGTCCGTGGCGGATTCGTGGGACTGGTTGTAGTTCCGCCTCCTCCCTTGCAGCCGCATATCACGGTTTTTTCGGCGCCTCCTTCTTTGCATGCGCAAAACCGCCCCTCCCCCGGTGTTCCACAAGGCTTTTCAATCTCTGAGCAGCTCCGTGTTCCGACCGGCTTTGGTTTTTTCTTGGTTTTGTCCTTTCCCTTTTGCACCGTAGGACCCGAGGTGAAGGTTGGCTCAATACTTGATCCCGCCTTATGGATGGCAGGGCTCATGCTTGAGGGATCAATATTGGCTCCTGCTTGTTCTGCCGCAGAACCCACGCTTGGGACAATAATAAAGCTCGAGAAAGCCAGTGCCAGAAACAGTAGTGTAGTGTTGTAATTATTACGCATAGGCCGTAATTTCCTCCCCCCTGTGAAATACCGTTATTAAAAATAGCCTACCCCTCGGCTAGGGACACTTTGCGTTCTTCAACAAGATTGCCAAAAAATTCATCCATCATCTTTTATGAAGAGAAGGTAATAATCTCAGCTTGGTTGGCTGTTTTTCAATCCCTAAAATTGGGAAGAATCCAAATTTTGACATTCTGAGACTGCGTATCCTTGAGGAAAGAGGATGAAGGGTTCACCAGATGTTCATGCTGTATCTACCTGAGACAGGTGATCGTGCATCTGCTTAGGGTCTGCCGGTGAGGCTGGTAAGAAAGCCTCCACAGCTGAATATTTCGTCCGTAAAGACGGGGGAAGACCACTTCCAACTCAGCCTCGAACTAGTTTAGATTGACACCGATGATCGGGAATAGAAGGAGGAAATGGCCATGCATATGAAGTGGAAAACAGAGGATGGTGGTTGGAGTCCTTATCTCGCTGGATCTTTAGTCGGCCTTCTGGCCATTGCTTCGGTGTATGCGACCACCGAGTGGATGGGGGCAACCAACTACTTGGGCGCGTCGACGACTTTCGTGCGTGCGGCAGGCATGCTTGAACGCACGGTGGTTCCGGAGCATGTCACAGCCAATGAGTACTTTACCAAGGAGAAGGTCCGCGTTGATTGGCAATTCATGTTGGTTCTCGGCATCTTCTTTGGGGCGCTGATCTCCTCAGTGACCGATCGAAGCTTCAAGCTGGAACGTCTTCCACCGGTATGGGAACAGCGCTTTGGTCCCTCTCTCACAAAACGGGCGATGGGAGCCATCCTGGGAGGCATGATTGCCATGATCGGCGTGCGAATGGCAGACGGCTGTCCATCCGGACATGGCCTGAGCGGAATAATGCAGCTCTCGGTCAGCGGATTGAGCGCCATGACCATGTTCTTCGGAGTCGGGGTGTTGGTTGCCGTTCTCGTCTATGGAAGGAGGGCATCATGAGTATCGATCAGGGGCTGGGACTCATGACAGGTATACTGTTTGGATTTCTCTTACAGAAAGGTCGCGTGTTGCGCTTTGAAAGACAAGTGGGCGCCATGCTGCTGAAGGATATGACGATCTTGAAGTTTATGCTGTCTGCGATTCTCGTCGGCATGGTCGGAATAACCCTGCTGACGGATTCCGGGATGGCCGCCCTTCGCCATAAGCCGATGAATCTCGGTGCCGTGGTGCTTGGAGGCGCTTTATTCGGAGCCGGGTGGGCGGTGATGGGGTATTGCCCCGGTACGTCGATCGGTGCGTTGGGCGAAGGGCGATGGCATGCGGTTTTCGCTGTTGTGGGAATGCTGATGGGAGCCGCCCTTTATGCGGAACTCTATCCCTTCTTCCAAACAACGGTTCTGGCGTGGAAAGATTTCGGCAAGATTGGAGTGCCGGAAACCCTGGGGATTTCAGCATGGGTCATCATTCCAATGTTCTGGGTAGGAATAATCCTCCTGTTCCGTTGGTTCGAAAAAAAAGGACTCTGACAGGAATGTTAAAAAAGCCTGTCCTGCGTCTTGCCGAAGGGTCCGCTAGCCGTGTTCCGGCTCTTTGTTGTGCTCACCTAAAGCCTCATACGCTCAACCCACCAAAGCGCCTGCGGCCCTGCTGGACGTGCCTCCTTGAACCTTCTGTCATCTCCCGATGGGAAACCGTGAAAGGTTGTAGCAGGGCCAGCCTGGCGAAAAAAAATGGGGTTTCAACAGCCTTTTAATCTTTTCTTTCAGGCAAGATCGAACAATTGTCTTCATCGGACAACTTAAAGCCGCCGGTGAGCCACATGGTCGGCTCCGTTGATCACAGGAGAGGAAATAGTGAATGACATTACATGAGAATATGGCATAATTAAGGTTTTGGTGAAGGGACATCCAGGACTGAGAGTGAAGATTAAAGCTGTGGTGATGGCGGCAAGAAATAAGATTCGAAGGCCGGTCCAGAGCCAGAAGGTGTGGCTCACCTTTTCCAGCGGGAAGAGAGAGGGGCTCCAACATGGGGGCTGCCCACTCCTCATTGGGAGGGACCATCTCTGGCGAGCATTGAGCTTGACGTAGTATAATTAGAGTTTGGAATTAATCGTCCCATAAAACAAAGGAGGCAGGTAATTGAGAGAAATGAAGGACAAATTTTTCCTATTGGTCACGGTTCTGGCATTTTCTTTTGGTACTTTTCCGGGCTCTTTAGCCAGC
>JAOUGQ010000380.1 GCA_029865515.1 Nitrospirota bacterium | reverse complement strand
GGAAGCGTTTCCAAAATGGTGTGAAGACGGAATACGGCTTCCGCGCCTGCGTCTGGACTGATGAAGGGTCCGCGAGTGTGTTGCCATGGAAGAGTGTGGCCTGTGCGTGTTCGCGTTCAAGAAATTGTAGAATCTGCTGCTCTTCCTCCAGAGCCGTCGGTTCACACGCCCGGTTCCAATACAGATGATGGACCCCGAGTTGGCGAACGAGGTTGTTGATCACGTCTGGCGCATGCCCGATTCTCAAGATAAGGGTATTGCCGGCTTGAGCCAGGTTGTCAGCGAGAGTCTTAAGCGAATGATGTAACCACCACCGGCTGGCCGCACCAGGCTTGGCGTAATCGGAGGAATCGGGATTCCAGACAAACAGGCAGATCAGAGGATTCCCTCGTTGCGCGGCAGCCGTGAGAGCAGGGTTATCCCTCATCCGTAAATCGGCTTGAAAAAACATGATGGAAGGAGAGGATGTCATGCTGTGTTACTCACCTTGCATGGGTGGATTCGCGGCATTCTTCATCAGACGGTTTTGGTTCATGCAGCTATGCCAGGAGCCATTTCTCTCCCTTCACATAGCTTGAGGGGTTTGCTCCATTAAAACGGATTCGCTGACACGAACCAGGTTGACGGTGTGTTCACCTTGCGGGCCTCGAAGTCCCAGCTTCACACTGCTTCCGACTTCTCCACGGATGAGCCCGACAGCTTCCTGATAGGTTTTCCCGGCCACGGGGACCTCGTTGACCGACACAATCTCCTCCCCATGTGTGAGGCCTGCGCGTGCGGCAGGTCCCGACGGATGAACCGCACGAATGATCAACTGGGCCGGGTCTCCAATTCGACCGGCTGTGATATGCAAGGCCAAACCCACAATGCCGGATGGAAGGGGAGTATTCGGCCCTGGAGGGCTGGCATGCGGGTTGGTCGAAGTTGGCGGATTCCCGGCTGGTTCTTCATACGCGAGACTGTCCTGTGCGAATGAGACAATCAGGAACAATGCCATGGCGAAACACGGAAGAATCATTCTGCCGGTGAGGTCATTGAAGGGTGAATACCTGCGCATGGATCACATCTCCTTGTATGAATTATGGCGTGATGCCGGATAAGCCGATGAGGCACAAGCCCATGAATAAGACGACGGAATTGAGCTGGACTGAGAGACGGTGAAGCCCGTCGCGTTGTTGTTGGAGTAAAGGGGTATTAAGACCTCTGGCCTGTTTCGCTTTTAATTGGTCGCTGAGTTCATTGATTTGTGCGATAAGGGGTGTTCGGCAGTAATGCTCAATGCCCAGAACGCCCAACCAGAGAGTGGCAGGAATTAATACGACGGGCTCAAAACCATTCAGCAGCCCCAGGGCGATGCTGGTCGTCCAGCCGATTGCGGCACTCACCATTCCCAGTCCGTAGTATTGGGGAAACAGGCTTCGCACCACTTTGGCGAATGAGTCGGCATCCAGGGTGCGTGAGAGAACCGGGGCCGTCACAAATGACAGAAAGACAATCTTGCCAACCAAAACCGCTACGGCCAATAAATTCAAAAATATGAGAATGCGTTCAGTCATGGCGCAACTCCTGAAGAAGGTTGATTCAAGAGGGATCGGCCGACACGATAGGCCTGTTCAAAATCCGGCAATCGACTCATTGGCACCATTTCCACATAGCGAACAATGCCTTGAGCATCCAACAGAATTACGGCCCGATGAAGAATTCCGAATTGTTCCAGAAGAAGCCCGGTGTGTGTGCCGAAGTGGTAATGGGGAGCATCAGAAAGGAAGGTGATGTTGTGAATGTTGGCTTTGTCGGCGAACCGGGCCTGGTCCTGAGAGGTGTTCGTACTCATCGTGACAAAGTGCATGACTTGATCCAGCCCGCCATTCTGTTCGCTGAAACGGTGGGTTTGTTCGTCGCACACAGGAGTATTGAGTTGCGGGACGACGCTGATCAAGGTCACCTTTCCTTGAAGAGAATCAAGTGTGACGGGCTTCCCATCTGTACCCGTGACAGAGGCTGATGGAAGAGGGTGACCCTTTTCCAGTAGGCGTTGATCGCCATAGACTATGGAACCTCCCCAGAGGAGGGATGCCAGTGTGGCCATGAGTGCCAGAGATGATCGCAAGAGTGGCTGATGAGATGAATGAAAGTCTGGCATAATTTTCATCATATTCATTCCTTGTTTACATGTGATCTGATGGCCGGCTCTCGGTTTTGGGTTCCTTAAAGATGGCCTCGAGAGCAGCCGGCAGCATGGGATATAAATACGTAAATCCTCCATCCAGAGCCCGTTGCGGGTGAACCCGCTGACCTGTGGTCAGCATGCTCGCTAATTCCCCCAGAGCGATCTGCAGGAGAAATCCTGGAACGGGAAACCACGAAGGACGATTCATGGCCTCTCCGAGTCGTACACAAAATTCTCTCATGGTGACGGAATCGGGAGCTACCCCGTTGACCGGTCCACTTATCGCCTGGTTGGTGATCAGCCAAAGAATTAACCGCGAAAGATCCTTCACGTGAATCCAGGACACGAACTGTGAACCCGGCAAAACGGGGCCCCCAAGGAAGAATCGAAACGGAAACGCCATTTTAGGCAGGGCTCCACCAGTACGACCTAACACCATGCCGAAGCGGACCGATAGGACTCGTAGCCCTAAGGCTTCACCCTGTTTGGCGGCTCCCTCCCAGGCCTGACAGAGTTCGGGGAGAAATCCCTCTCCGTGGGGCGAACCTTCATTCACTTCTTCCTGTCCGCAATCTCCATAAAATCCCACACCCGAAGCGGTGATGAACGTGTGGGGTTTTGTCTTCCATTTGTCGATGGAAGCCAGCAAGGCCCGGGTCGTGAGAACTCGGCTATCCACCAGCTCGCGTTTGCGTGCAGGAGTCCAGCGTCTATCGGCAATCGGGGCACCTGAGAGATTCACGATAACTTCCGCACCCTCACAACAAGTGGCCCATGATCCATCATTACGCCCATCCCATTGAATCACGCGAGCGCGGGTGTTGGCAGGGGCAGGTTTGTCATCGAGATGTC
>JAOUGQ010000379.1 GCA_029865515.1 Nitrospirota bacterium | reverse complement strand
CGATTCATACCCCTGCAGGAAAACAAGCCTATGAGATCCCGCGCGCGCTGTCTACTGATGAGATTGCCCTGGTGGTCGACGACTACCAAAGAGCAGCGCGATATGCGAAAGAGGCGGGGTTCGATGGCGTAGAGATTCATGGGGCCAACGGGTATTTGATCGATCAGTTTTTGCAATCACGGACCAATGTGCGGACCGACCGGTATGGCGGAAGCATTGAATCTCGCTATCGGTTTTTTGCGGAAATTGTGACAGCGGTTTGCGCCGTCTGGCCTTCACAGCGGGTGGGGGTGAGACTTTCTCCCAATGGCAATTTCAACGATATGGGATCACCGGACTTCCGAGAACAGTTCACATATGTTGCTGCCCAGTTAGATGCCTGCAATCTTGGATACCTGCATATCGTGGACGGCCTGGGCTTCGGCTTTCATGAACTGGGGCCCCCCATGACCTTGCGGGAATTTCGTTCCGTCTATCATGGCACCTTAATGGGCAATTGCGGGTACGACCAAGCATCGGCGGAGGGTGCGATTAGAGACGGGCATGCCGATTTAATCGCGTTTGGGCGCCCGTATATTAGTAATCCTGACCTGGTTGAGCGCTTCCGGCTCAACGCTGAACTGAACCCGCCCGCCGATATGCAACATTGGTATTTGCCCATTGGCGCGAAAGGGTATACGGACTATCCCACGCTATCTGGATAAACGGGAGGGTCAGGATCGTGTCAACTTCACTGGCTGTTCACAGACAGGTGTCGGGAAGAACTCAATACCCACCGAAGATCCAGAGGATTCTTTCTGGCGATCACATCGCAACAGATTGTTTGACATCCTAAGGGCTGCCATGATGAGGCATTCGCTATGCACTCCTTACTCCTTCAAGATTAGGCTCTTTAAGAGATAAACTATTGATCGGGGACTTGATTGGTTGAGGCCTGACTCAGCAGCTTCAGCCTCTGTTGAAGATGACTCCAATGGGTGCCTGCCCAGTAGAGCTGGCCACAATTTGGACACCCGGTAAAGTGCGTGTAATGCTTGGCGACAAAAGGAGGCACTCGTGGACCAGCTTGAGAAGGTGGAATGTTCTCCAGAATGTGATTGCAGGCAACACAGCGACTCAACGTCTTCTCGTCAATCGCAAGCCTGATCTGAAGCTCCGTTCGGAGCTGCCCCAATTGATCAATCACGAAGTCGCTGCGAATAAGCGTATAGCGTCCCCGGACGGCTTTCCGTTGGACCAGATATCGATCCCGGGTCAAAAGCCATCGCTGTTCATTTAAGACTTGATCGACGATTGCTCCGTCGGTCATGTTCCGTTCATATGCGGTATCATAACCAAGTATGCGAAGCCATCGGGCCAGTTTGCCCAACATGACATCAACGAAAAATATCTGTCTTGGGATATGAGATTGAGCCATCATCCTACTTCTTTTTCTATTGTCCCTTTAAGGAAATGTACGGATCCCATGCTATATGGCACGGTATGATCGTCCTTCCCCCCAAAAAGGTTCATGATGAGCAGCATATCAGGGATTGGAATTCAATTTTGAGGGCTCATATCCGATAAGCTCCTTGAAAAGGATTGGTAACGTGTCGCAGTTCATTTGACATGGTGCGATTATTTTTTGAGGAGGGCGGTTACGATGTTGCCTATGCGACTTTCCAGTTGGATGATACGAAGTTATGGCATGAAAATTCTGTTTGTCGGATGCCTTCTTACGACATTGTCAGGATGCGCCGTTGCCCTCTTAGGGGTGGGTGCCGGCGCCGGAGCGGCCGGTGCGACCTATGTCATGGGCAAGCTGGAAGATGAAGTTGATGCCCCTGTGCCTAAAGTCCAGCGGGCTACGGTGGGCGCTTTAAAAAGCCTTGAACTTCCCGTGGACAAAGAACGGGGAGATAAACTGGCGGCGGAATTGGAGTCCGAAACGGCTGATCAAAAGAAGGTTTGGGTCTCGATCAATTCTCTCACTTCTTCCCGCTCAAAAATCGTGATTCGGGTGGGTCTTTTGGGGGATGAAGTCCGTTCCCGTCAGATCTTGCAAGCCATCCGGGCGCGGTTGTAACTTCCATTAATCTTTCTGATGTACCGATCGATTCAAAGTGGAGTGGGTCAAATCAAGGCGTTTTGTCACAAAACGTTGCTAGTTGTTCGTCAATTCCCTCGCATGTCGGTAAAACTTCTTTAGGATTTTTAACCCTGTTTGGCTTAGGCCGCCGGTCAATCGAAGGGTGCTGGTCCTGGTTGCTCAATTCGAAAAGTTCTAAATCGTCCAGGAGGCCAAGCCTCTCTTCCTTTATCATTCCAGATGTGTAACAGGATTTGTGGAAAAAAGAGTTTCCTGACTCGCTGATTTCGTATCAGTGAGTCTGGGTAGAGTGCTGGATTATCTCCAAGGCCCTACGGCTGTTCTGTGTATGGAAGAGGTTTCGAAACGAGATTTCTCTACCATTAAAACGGATCGCAACAGGTTCTTTCAACTTCTCAAGGGGGGCACTCATCGACGGTTTGCAGCGCTCAACCTTTAAAATTCTCTGATTTTTACCTTACCAAGTTATTATCCATAAGGGATGATTTGACCATGTGACTGAAAAGGACCTATCTTGCATGGAGTTTCTTTGAAGATGCGCACAAGTTCGGAGTAGGATTTTGCTACCACATATGCCCGGGATTCCCATGAAACCATTTTTTTGCCTCATATTGAGTTTTGGTTTGTGGGCTCTCACCTTTTCATGGAGTCCCTCAGGCAGTACGGCCGAAGATTTTGAAGAAATACCCCGGTTGCCGCTGGCGCTGGAGGTTTTTCTTAAGAAGCCCGAAACCCGTCTTTATGAACTGCACGTCCATTTGACCAATATCAGTGATGAACCTGTTGAGGTCGATGTGCGGGACTTGCCTTGGAATCCGACCGATGGCCCCACCTGGCTTTCGGCCTTCCGTCTGGATTCTCAACACAGTTCTATGAAGCAATACTATCCCCTGGGACGGTTCGGATCCCGAATGGTTCGTCTTGTGCCGGGAGAA
>JAOUGQ010000378.1 GCA_029865515.1 Nitrospirota bacterium | reverse complement strand
AGGATTGGGGAGCCGCCATTTTAGAGGTATGCTGGAAAATGCATTTCGGGCAGGTATAGTGAATAAAGCGGCCTTCGCCAACCAGACGTTTCAGCATGGAGGTTTGGCACCAGGTGCAGAGACGATCCGGTATTTCTGAGAAAGAAGATGCCGAGGGTGATGCAGATTTATGAGTTGCCATAATGGAAGACATTTTCAAAAACATCAGGGGGGTTTGTCAATGTTCAAGACCATGAATTCAACAGGCATGTTGGGTGCCGCGGTCCTTGGGATCCTGCTGGTGCTACCGGTGCATGGGTGGTCGGGAGAGGATGGTCAGGATCATCCGGCATTAACGGTTTCCGCGGAGGGAAGGATAGATGTGCCTCCCGATAAGGCGGTCTTGAGTTTTGCGGTGGAAACAGCCGGGGAGAAGCTGTCCGAGGTTCAACAGGAGAACCAGGAGCGGTTGGCGAAAGTCTTGGAGGAATGCCGCACGTTACAGATTCCCTCTCAGTTCATTCAAACCACCTCCTTGAATGTGATTCCTGAATATCCACCACCTCCGCGACGTCCGTCGGATGAATCGTTAGAGAACAGCATTCCCCGAATCATTGGCTATCGTGTGGTCCATCAGGTCAATGTGGAGGTGCGCAACTTGGATATCGTAGGGAAGGTGGTGGACCGGGTCTTAAAGGTTGGCGCCAATCGCTTTTCAGGCATCTCCTGGGGTTTGCAAAATGAACAACCCACCAAGCTTGAAGTCTTGAAGCAGGCTTCCGCCAAAGCCCAAGCCAAAGCCGAAACCTTGGCTCAGGCATTGAACCTCAAATTGGTACGGATGATCAATGTCTTGGAAGGTGAAGTCTCCCTGGTCCCCCGTGAGGGGCGATACCGCGTCGCCAGCATGGCTATGGCGATGGAGAGCGGCGGAGAGGCATCGGTGTCGGCAGGAGAAATTTCGATACGTGGCACCGTCACCTTAGTCTATGAAATCAGCCAGAAATAATCATTCCGGTCCCTGTCCAACCTCTGGTTCCCTGGACGATCTCTTATGAGCAGCCCTTCCATGAATAACGAAAATCCAGAATTAGGTTCTCGAACCGGAACGACTGGACCAATCCTGGGCGTCCCGGCACTGGTGGTGTCCGGTTTCCTGGGGGCAGGCAAGACCACCCTCGTCAAGCATCTAATTAACGATGCCCGGCAACAGGGTCTCAGGCTTGCGGTTGTCTCTAATGAATTTGGAGAATTAGGCATTGATCGAGCCCTGCTTCAAGAAGAAGGCGGACCGGGCTACGTGGAGCTGGAAGGCGGGTGTGTGTGCTGCCAGCTTTCCGGTGAGTTGCTCAATACCTTGCAGAATTTGTGGGAAACCATTCATCCGGATCGAATCGTCGTGGAAACATCCGGTGTGGCATTGCCCTTCGAAACCCTTATGACGTTTTGGCGTGAACCCGTCACGAAATGGGTGGGCGAAAGTTTAGCGGTGGTTGTGGTGAATGCCGAACAAGTCGCTGAAGGGCGGGATTTGGAAGGGACATTTGAGCAGCAGGTCTCTTCAGCTGATCTGTTAGTCCTGAATAAAATGGATTTAGTCGTAGAAGATTCCCTTACATGCCTGAAGAAAACACTTGAATCGATGGCTCCGGGTGCGCCATTAATTCGGAGTATTCAAGGGCAAATCGATTCCCAAGTGGTCTTCCCTCTTACCCCCGCCGAAGCAACTTCACTTAAGCGCAAGAGCAAGCCTGCGCTCGTTCCCCATACACATGAAGCATTTGAGTCTCAAGAACTGACCTTTCCCGACAACATCACGCCGGAACAACTCCTCCAACAACTTCAATCGCTTCAAGCCCTTCGCATCAAAGGCATCGTCAATACGTCGGAAGGCCTCAAGCTGGTCCAGGGGGTTGGTTCACGTGTTGACCTGAGTTCTCCCCCGGCAAATCTTCCCGCCGACATCATTGGTCGGATCATCATCATCCGCCGAAAATAGCCTTTGGCTTTTTCAATCTCTCCGGGAATATGGTTGCCTTGATTACAGTACATGTGGAAATCACCTGTTTTTTTGATACGCAATTCGCAAAACACGTATTGTGTTGTCTTGACACCATGGTATTTAAGGTATAGCGTGAAGGTGTGACGTATGAATCTACGCTGACTATCCTATCCCTCGCGCTTCCGCATTTCTTCCCGCGCGTCTGATTCCTCTGTCTCCGCAAGCCTACGCCTAACACTCTTCTCACCAATCGGTGCCGTTTGGCGGCTTCGATTGTAACGCTGGTCATCAGATCAGGTTCCGGGAGAGTTCATTTCTGACCACACCGGTCTAAGGAAAGAGGTGACCTACCATGTATCCATTCGAAGTTCTCTTGGGCATCATGTTTCTCTTCTGGGGCGCGGCCATTTATGCGTCTTTTATTGAGAGGCCAGGACGTTCTGAAAAAGGACTTGCCTTCCAGGGAGTATGAATTCTCCCGTAGGCGAGCCTATCTTTGACGATATGGCAAGATGATTCGCGCCACACGCGCAGATCATTATCACCATTTTTCTAGAAAGAGAGAAAAACCCATGAAATACAACTTATTGATCAAACGTACCATCCTCGTTGCCTCCTTTGCGATGATCGCCTTGATTCTGCCAGGACTGACTCTAGCCGCAGAATCAGTTAAGGAAAGGATGTCTTCCGCTGAGGCCCAGGCGCAAGCTCTCACGCAAATCGCGGCGGGGAGTGTCAGGGACACATTGAAATTATGTCTGGGGAGAATCCCTCAAGACTCTAGTGCCGGCCAACACATGTTAGCGGAACAAACCTGCCAACAAGTCGAGGTCGACCGGACTAATCAGGCTTCAGGGACATTCTGATAACCAAACTGGGTGCCTTTGCCTTCTGGTTTCCGAAGACTCCTACGGTGGGAGGTCCCCCAATAATGGCTCGGAGTCCTAGGAAGTGGAGTCTTTGCCGTGTTGAGTGGAGCTCTGTGCCTCACCTTTTCCCTTAAAAGGAAAGGGTGAGGCGAGAGGGCTACAAAAGTAGACCGCCCCGCCTTTCA
>JAOUGQ010000091.1 GCA_029865515.1 Nitrospirota bacterium | reverse complement strand
GACAAATCTCTTTAATTCACATCTCTATAAGGCGTATCGGCATTTTGAACGGGAGGTGATCCTAACCTTGTTAGCATTTAACGGTCACAGAAGTATCCGGGTTCAACGGAGACTGACTGGATTCGGCTTGGATGTAGGAGAGACAATGAAGGACTCTTGCCGTCACCGGTTTTTCCCACATTTCCCCATTTCCAGCAATCGCATGCATTGGGCAACCATTCGAAGGAGACTGAACCCTATTTAGCTTAGGTGGACAAGACCGCGCCTGGTGTTCATCTGCGGTCTTCTCGTTTTCCAATGACTGAGCTCGGTGAAGTTGCATGGCTAGGCTGACCGGTTAAAAGCCCAGAATGTTGAAATGGGTAACCCGGCTTCTTGGAGGGCGAGCGCTACATACTGATGACAATGATGAAAGAGGTGGTAAGGACGAGCTGCTCTGAAAAAGCGAGAATTTCTCACCGTCTCTATAGGATCAGATGAAATAATAGTGGAGCGAAGATGCCGACGAAGCCTTTGATATCCTTCTTGGCTTATCCGAAAAATGAATAGATCCGAGGGTGGTTGGGGGGTGCGGTCAGCCCAGACTTGGTTATATGCAGCAATTTCTACGACGCCATCAGTTGGCCAGAACAAGGCCCGTAAGATATCACTCAACCCCTGTCGACCGTTTAAATACCAAGCCCGTTCCGCATATCCCCATTCTTCAAATGCTGGCTGTTCAGCGGCTGGGGTTTTTAAGCCGGGCATGTCGCTGAAATGGTGATGATCCCGAAGGTTTTTCTGGGGAAAGGCGATCATGGCGTGCCATGTATCAAGGGAGACATAAATTTCTTCAGTAGAGGTGCCAGGAGTCGGTGGCCAAAGTTCCACATCGGATATGGCACAGCCACCGAGTAAAAAGGCTAGACTCAGAAGACCTGCACTAATTCCAAGCGATTTTCTCGCCATGATATTTCCGCTGCTCCCATGGTCTTGAGAAGAAATTTTTGGAAGCCGACCCGTTTCCTACACACTTGGTTGCTGCGATATGGTCAAAAAACTAATTCGCCCCTTAGAAAAGCCTCATGCGGGAGTCCATCGGAACAGATCCCACAACAGGTTTGGTGACATTCGGCGCCCGGGCAAAGCCTTCACCGGGAAAAAGTTTTCTCCCCCCGCTGACGGGAGATCAGTGAGTCGCTGGAATTGGTTCCCTTCAGAGTCAGATGGATGCTCGCTCTGGTGCGAGCCTGGGTTGAAAGGGGCAGGTCCCATTTTCATTTTTGAAATGGACCTCACCATCTTGCCCTCGCATCCGACAAAATCAAACAATCATTTTCTTATGGAAAATTTCCCGTCCAATTTTTTGAGTTTTTCCACGATGCCGGTGTATTCCAGTTCCGCCATGGGGAGCATAGCGGCTCCAAAAAAACCTTGGCGGCGCATGTCAATGGCTTTTTCGGACACCCGGGTTCGCACGTGTTCCCAAAAGGGGTGATCAAAGGCATCTGCCGGTTCCGTGAGTTTACCCTGTTGCATGGCAAAGGCCGCGCAACTCACCACCGGCGGTCCATCAAAGTAACTGATACCGGAATTGAGGGGCACCGGCATGAATGGCATGTGATGCGATCCCCGCATACCCCCGGCCACGAACGGGCCGATGGCATACGGAGCCAAAATTTCGCCGGTCGCCGGGAAGTTTTTTTGAACGCGCACGAGCATAACCGGATCATCTTTACCCGTATAGCGCCCTGCGATATTGTGGAGGCGCGAGGTGGAAACACTGACCGCCTGCTCGCCCGTGGCCCGAGTCCAAATCGACTCAACCACATAACGCTCTGGATTCCGCAACAAAGTGGCTACATCGTATAACTCCTCCGGCGTCTGCAACTCAATCACGCGGTCGCCCTCGGTATAGTTGACATCCATAATGACAAACGTAAATCCCTTTGCCATCGCCGGCGCCAGCATGAGGCCCGGTGTATTCATCGGATCCGCAAACGCCAGATACAGCGGCAAGTTATACGCCCCGGGATCTGTTTTATCGGCAGCAAAAAACAAGAAGGGTTCATTCGGGCGCTCCTCAAAGGCCATCTCGGCCACTGCCGGCCCCATACCCCGCACATTGCCGGAGAATGCGTCTTTTAAGAGGTCCTGACCCGCCCCGTAGAGCCCTTGCTCTTTCGCCACCTGGGTCCCGGCAAGAAAAGCCTCCCAGGCCAACTTATGAATCTCTTCATGACCGACACCTTTGGTGTGCGTCATGACAATGGCTATGTCGTCCCCGGTAAAACTCACATAGTGATCCAAAATCAGTTGCCGACCAGTGCCATTGGTTTCCACAAAGGATCGCACGGTCTCGAGGAGACGTTTAGACGGACAGATATGGCCTCCGATAGATCCAATATCCGCTTTGATCACACTGAGCGTCATTTTCATTGTTGGCCACTCCTCTGCTGAATGAAATCTGTCAGACTCCTTTTCGGGAAACTTTGCTCTCCTTGCTTAAATTGCACTCCGTCAGCTTCCTTTTTTCCCTTGTTCTGTTCTAGACAATGTATCAACGTATTTCAGGAATGTGGGAATTCTCTGGTTACCTTTCATATTGATTATATTCTTTTTCGCAACCTCTAAGTCTATTCCTTCGGCGGTAATGTATAACGGTTTTTTACCCCTGCCTCGAACAAGCTCTGTATTGTTCGGTGTATCCTTGAAGGATGACTTTGCAACACCGATGACGGCAATGGCGCCATTGAATTCCTCCCACAAATGTTTGCCGAGACCAGGTCGTTTCTCTAAACCAAGATACACATAGCCATCCACGACGATACAGGTGATTGGGTATGTCATCTGTTTTACCAGAGCTGTTAGACAGGGAAGTTCTCTTTGAAAAAATTTGCCCGGGATATAGTCGGCAACCGCATCGATGTGCAACGTATATTCCGCGACTAACGTTTCGCTTTCCCATGTTTCAAAAATAACGCCTGCCGCTTTGGCACCGTCATTCCGATACCCCACATCGACCGCCAGAATCATGCTCTAAGCCTTTTCATTGGCTGACTGTGCCCTTTGCTCCGGAGTACTGTTGTCGTGTAGAAGCACTTCATTAGCCTCCCCCAAAGAGCTAAACCAGGGAATCATCAAAGGAACCATCAACATACTACCCTTAATCGGAATAATCAAAAATCTCCCTTGCCCTGCGGTATCTGATACATTCCAATGTGGCAATGGATTGAGTCCAAAGTAGGGACAGCCCTTAAACATTCCAGCGACAAAGGATTCCCTGACAAGAGTACATATTATACAAAACACATCCATCATTGAGGTTCTCATGACCGGCTTCGCAGAGCGGACGGGTCGGACAATTTCGCCTCGACCTCCCCGGCGGTAACTCTGGACGGACGCATTCACCGTTTGCAACTATCTGGAACCTTTCTGCCAGACAGGCAAGACGCAATATCAACAAGATGCCTTAAACCTCATCCATCAGGTTCACAACATCATGGGGCAGCACCGCGAGGACGATTCGCGGCATGGCTGGATCAGCGGGCTGGATGGAGGATCTGGAATGGATACGAGATGGTCGGCATTTCCATTGTCTGAGCAAGTGGATGCACGCCCTGAATTGTCTAACGCGTGTGACTGAAGATCCCATGTATAACCGGTGGGCGGTCAATCTTGCCAAAACCGCTCATACCCGCTTCACCTATCAACCATGGGGCGGTGAACCCAAACACATGTATTGGAAAATGAGTATCGACCTCTCTTATCCACTGGTTACGTCCATGGGCCGGCACGATAGAGGTATCCTCAAAAGGTGTGTAAATAAGAGAGAGGCGGTGTATCCTCTCGGGTGACGGAACCCATCGGGCAAATGCCCGACAACAACAGGAGGCACCGCCATGACGAAACAGAATACAGGAGGTGCGGAGGAATCAAGCGTCCCCTGGCACAATTTGGAGCAGTGGATTCGTGGGCAGGTCCAAGAGTTTATTCAACGGATTCTGGAGGATGAAGTGACGGACTGGTGAGGTCGGCAGAAATCCGTTCGGCGGCAACCCGTCGAGACGTCAGCCGGATACCGCAATGGCTATGGGAAGCCCCGTCGGTTGACTGTGAGGTGTGGCACAATCACAGTGAAACGCCCGCGCGTGCGGGACTGTGAGGAGCGCTTTGTCAATCGGGTGCTCCCGTTGTTCAAGAAGAAAAGTACGGTCGTCGACCATGTTCTGCCGGAAATCTATCTCCATGGCTTGGCCCAAGGCGACTTTGCCCTTGCCCTCCGCGGCCTGCTCGGAGCCGACGCGCCGCTCTCCGCCTCGACCTTCGCGCGGCTGAAGGAGCAATGGCAGGAAGAGCTGACACACTGGCAAAGCCGGTCGCTGGAGGACCTGGAGGCCGTGTATCTGTGGGTCGATGGCCTGTATGTGTAAGCCGGATTAGAAAAAGACAAGGCGGCCCTCGTCGTGGTGTTGGCGGCCTTGAGTAATGGGCAGAAGATCGTTGTCGCCGTGGTCCCAGGGCATCGGGAGTCGACGGCCAGCTGGAGCGCGGTGCTGCGGGATCTCAAAGCGCGCGGGTTACGCGCCCCCCGGCTCGTGATTGGGGATGGCCATCTGGGTATTTGGGCAGGACTGCGGAATGTCTCTCCCGAGGTCGAGAAACAGCGGTGTTGGAATCACAAGATCCTCAATGTGCTGGATCAATTGCCAACGCGCGAACAGACCGCGGCCAAATCTCTCCTGTGTCAGATTCCCTATGCCCCGACTCACCGGGAGACCGAACGGCGGCAGGCGTAATTTCTACGCTGTTGTGACCAGCGCGGGCATATGGCCGCCGCCCAGTGTCTCGAGCGGGACTGGAACGCCTGATGACCTTCTCCCGATTTACGCAGCCGCACTGGCAGCATCTGCGCACGACGAATCCCGTGGAATCCCCCTTTGCGGCCGTCCGACTGCGGACCGATGCCGCCAAACGATTCAAGAAGGTGGCCAATGCCACGGCAGTCTGGAAAATGCTCAGGGTGGCGGAACAGACCTTCCGTCGCGTGAAGCATCCGGAGCTGATGGCTGAGGTGTATCGAGGGGTGAAATGTGTGGATGGGGAACACGACAAAACCGAGGTCGCCGCCTAACTCTGTTTACACACTATTTGACAGAACCTCGAGAAACAACCTAAATGGCTGGCATGAAGTAATTTTCTGAGATTCGCGATGGCAGACGGCAACAACCTCATTGGGCAGATTAAGCCTATGTGTGGCAGAGCAACAGCATTACCAATGAAGAATTTTCCCTATTTCCTTCACGTTATATCCTCCGAGGGCTTCGATTTCTCTCCTGAACGGTTGGCTGACCACCGCATCCAGAAATTGAGACATCACAGGGTGGGATTTCAGGAAATCGACCCGCATAATCAAGTCGTATTGTTCTTCGCGAAGCGGAATGAACCCCAGACCGAAGTGAAGGGCAGCGGCTTCCACGCCAATCCCCACGTCAGCCATGCCATCCCGGATGAGGCGAGCCACTTCGATGTGAGAGGCGACTTCATGGTCATATCCCGTGATCTGCTCTCCGGCTAATCCCGATTTTTGAAGCAGGGTATCCAACAGAAATCTGGCTCCTGCCCCAACCTCCCGATTGACGAGACGAAGGCCCGGCCTGCCACAATCCTCCACCCCGCGAATGTGCTTCGGGTTTCCCGGGCGGACCAACAGACCCTGGACCCAGGAGGCAAAGTGTACGCCCACAAATTCTTGTCCTCGGACATGACGTTTCAGATAGGGCAGATTGCTTTGTCCGGATTTCACATCCACAAGATGCAACCCGGCCATGTGGACTTCTCCCCGTTGAAGGGCACGGAGCGCATTGGCGCTTCCCATGGTCCAGTTGGTAATACCCGCAAGAGCATTGATCTTTCGCACATGCTCTCCAGCCAGAAATAAGGCCGGGTCGCATCCGGCAATAAGAATTCCTTTTTTGACGGCTTCAGGGGAATTGAGTAATTTGACTCGTACGCTTTGTTTTTTTCGGCCTGCCCGGTTCTTCATATATTCCAGAACCACTCCATCAGCCGGCATCACAAAATTCAACACGTCGCCAAGTTCAGCCATCGGCCGGGCCAGAATTCGCTCCCCTACCTGATTCAGCTTGACCCGCATGGGTTGATCCAGCGACGGTGTGAGACCAATCAACTCGGCTTCGACAATTTCTTCGTTGCCGGACAGACTAAAAAGATCTTCGACCCGGCATTTCAAGACACGGGCTAACCGCAAGGCAATGTGGGTACTGGGCAAATATTGGTTGCCTTCAATCGCGTAAACCGCTTGTCGAGTAAGCCCCACCTCTGCGGCCAGCTCGGCTTGAGAAATTCCCTGTTTTTTTCGGATCTCAAGCAACCTATTGCACACCGGTTCTTGATGGGGAGCCTCCGTTTTTGGGTTTCGAGCGTTTTTTGCTTTCATGATCTACCTGAAAATGACTGTATCTTATATTCTTCTATCTTTGCTGCGCCGCGGCTCATTTAAAGCATTGCCCGCTTAGCACCATATCCCAACTCTTTTATTCTACCCGTACTATCTGACACTTAAGCTTATCCCCAATGCGATGTTTATCGCTAGTTCTCTTTACCCATGCGGTGCAAGTTGGCAGGTTCAGTCAATGTAGATCGTCTACTGGAACAACACCGCGATAGGCGGGAGTTGGGCCATGTCCTCCTTGTCTCCATGACCCGTGAAGCTTGACCACCAGAGATTGCCGATCGGACAGCCAAACATGCTGCCTCTCTCCCAGGTCATGAACTCCACAAAAAGTCTGAGACATGTTAAAGATTAGGGCATCTCTCTATGCTCAACCCCATATACGAGAGGCGTCTTGTTTCACTCCACACACCCCTATCCAACCCCGTGCCTCCAATCATCTAATAGGCGTAGTAGCTGTCCGGAACGCGATTCTTACATTTTCATCATCGACAACCGTGAAAGATCTAAGACAATTTCACCGCTATGCTCATCACCAAAAATGACATCCCAAACGCTCTCCTCTTTTGGTAACACCGTATCCGCCGCCTCATAGAGTAAATCAACATCAAGTGGTGCCAGGGAAAACAATGGATACCGCCGATCATAGATTAACCCGGCAGGAGGGACCTCATAGTTTGTACGGTGATTACTCATGATGACATGTAGGTGACCGTCTCTCACATATATCCCACCCGAGGTGACTTCCCGTTTGGTCGCATTGACCGGATGACTGACATAAAACGTGACCAGCTCCTGAGGAACTGCCAATGCCAATCCTTCCAATAATCGTGAGGCGAGCAATTCGATTTCCTCTTCATGGAAGGCCGGCTTTTGATCAGCAAGGCCCCGGACCCATCGCACGGGACCGGACCGATGCTCACGCACCCGCAACCCTCTCAAGGCCTCTGTCATTTGACGGCGAGAAAGGGTCGCGGGATGCGCATTCCAAGTCTGCGGGAGATCAGGATCAACCCATGGCGAGATTTCAAGCCGCACAAACGAGGTAGGATTTTCGTAGACGAGGTAGGAATACAACGTCGGGGGGACACACCCCGTGAATAGACAGCCAACAACTATACATAGAAGCGAGCCCCACCGACACAGCTGCACATCAGGCATTCGCTTCCGTCACACTCATGGTCATTTCAATTCGATCAAGAGGATTATCATTGCCATCGCGCTTGGCATTCACGATGCGATCCACCGTCTCCATGCCACTCACCACTTCACCAAACACGGTGTATTGGCCGTCCAGAAAATTCGAATCCGCAGCACAAATAAAAAATTGGGAACCGGCGCTATTAGGATCCTGGGACCGAGCCATCGAGAGTGTCCCCCGTTTATGCGGCCGGTTACTGAATTCCGCATTGACCCGATGGCCGGGGCCACCCATTCCATGTCGAGACCGATCATGGTTTTTACTATTGGGGTCTCCCCCTTGGATCATAAATCCCGGAATCACTCGATGGAAGGTGGTTCCATCATAAAATTTCTCTTTGGCTAACTTCACCATATTCTGCACATGCTTGGGCGCCACATCCGGGAAAAACTTCAATTGAATGTCCCCCCACGACTCCCCTTTCACCTGAATGTGAATCGTGGCAATCTGGTCCTTATTGGTTGCTTCACTCATTATGCATTCCTTTCCTATAAAAATAACTATTCATAAGGCCCCTTGGGGACCATCTGCACACCCAACCCTTGGCTGATGTCAGTCCAATGGGCACCCCCATCTTCACTTCGAAATGCCCCATTGCTCGTTCCAGCATATAACTCGCCGGTTTTTGTCAGCGTGAGACTTTGAATCGCGAGCTTCGTTAATCCGGTATTGATGCCGATCCACCGATGTTGATCATGTTGCCATCGAAAAATTCCATTTCCGGTTGCCACAATGACGTCCTCATGATCCGGGATAATACTCCTGATGGAATCATTGGGAAGATTCCGGCTGAGGGACGACCAGGATTGTCCACGATCGGTACTCCGGAAAATACCCCCATCCTGTGTGCCTAAAAATATATGTTGCGCCTGATTGACGGCAATGACTCGAAGATAGCGATGCGGCAATCGTTCACGGGGATCGACAAACGTCGATTGGGAATCAACCCATTTCGAGGGATCAGAATGTTGAGTGTCTAGATGGAACAGCCCTTTCCCCGAAGTGGCTGCTAAGAGTTTGCCATCATCCATGACGGCGAGGCCCGGTACCAGGATCCGATCCAATCCGGTTCCAACAGGCATCCATTGTTTCTCCGTTTCACCCCAGCGATACACCCCGGTTCCAGTACCTGCATACACCGTATCCTGGTGAACCAAAAAGGATTTGACTTCGGCACCATCCAATCCCGTTCCAATGGACTCCCACGTCGTCCCCTTTAACGGCAGACGATAGGCCCCTCCCCGCATCGTCCCGGCATAGATATGCTGGCCGGGAATCACCGCGAGGCACAGCAAAAATGGATCGGTCAACCCCCGGTTAAGAGCCTCCCAGGATTTCCCCTTATCCTGACTCCGAAAGAGCCCCATCCCAAATGATCCGGCATACACCACGCCATCTGGAGTGACCACCACGGTTTGGATACTGGGGGCAAATCCCTTTTGGTAATCCTCAGAATCGTCTGGATGAATAGAAGGAATATTCGAAATCGGATACAGAGCCGACAACATGGAGCGACTTTCTCCTGGCACCGAAAACCCCATAAGCCAGAACAGGAAAACCGCTCCCGCCACACACTTCGGGAGAAGCTTGATCAATGGGGGCAATCTGATAGCTGCTAGCATGACACTAAATCTTTTCCCCGTCGCCATCAGCACTATCTTCCTCATTTAATTCGCTTTTTTCCTCAGCCGGCTGAGGAACACGTCCGAAGGCCTTGGCTCCCCAAATCCCGATTTCATACAAAATAATCAAGGGGACCGCCATGAGTAACATGGTGAACATCGTGGCATCCGGGGTGATGACAGCAGAAAGTATCAACGCCACCATGGCCGCATGTTTGCGGAACTGAATGAGGACGTCCGCTTGAATCACTCCCGCGCGGGCAAGCAGAGAAACCACCAGCGGAATTTCAAACGCAAACCCGAACGCCAGAAGAAACTTGACGTTAAAATCCACATAGGTTCCGACCGCTAATTCGGGAGTAATCGCCCGATCCATGCCAAACGTCACAAAAAAGTTGATGACCAGGGGCAAGATCACCAGGTTACAGAACGCTAACCCCAGAACAAAAAATCCCAGTCCAAGGAAAAAGAGCGGCACAGCCCATCGTTGCTCTTTCTTGAGTAACGCCGGCTCAAGAAATTTCCAGAATTGATATAGAATGATCGGAACACTGGCAACCACCGCCGCTAAAAAAGAAATTTTAATAGAGGCAAATAATGCCTCCGCAGGAGCGTAAAAAATCAAATCATCTTCAAATGGCCGTTTAAACCAGTCGATGAGAATGGAAGAGTAGGAAAACGCCACGACAAAAAACACCATAATCGTGGCTCCTACAATCAGTAGCCGGCGTTTAATATCTCGAATGTGGCGCTGAAGAGGGTGCGCCAGCGAATTCATGGCCATGGTAGGAGAAAAAGCAGCCATAACAAAGAGAGGGTAAGGGTGGCGAGGCACCCAGTCTTGTTACCCGGGTGTTCCTGCCTTATCACATGAGGCACGATGTTCACGAATAAGAGCGGCCATTCGATCTTTCTTGCCGAGTTTTTCTTTTTGCAATTGTTTTTTGAGAATTTCTTCCTGAGGAGTCAGGACATGATGCTTGAGTAATTGCTGTAATTCCACATCCAACCGGTGATGGGATTCTTCCAACTCCTGATACTCCACATTGGATGCCCGCAAATTTTCGGCGATTTGTTCGTCCGTCACCATCGGTGCCCTCCTTTGTTAGCGGTTTATGGTGAAATAGTCAGTCTATTCAAGCCTCCTCGGACCCGGATTTCTCTAGTTCCGTTTGGTCAGAAACTGGCTTGGAAAGTGGTTCCAGCATCATAAGAATAGCATCCTCGGTAGGATTCGTATAGTAGGAATTTCTTGTCGCATATTCCTTGAAATTAAAGGATTCGTAGAGTTTTCTTGCCGGCAGGTTTGAGTGCCGAACCTCCAACATCCCACGACAACATCCTTGATTACTGGCAATGCGTAAGGCCTCCAGGATTAACATTTTTGCCAGTCCCTGTCGACGGAATTGGGGGTGCACCGCCAAATTCAAAAAGCGGATTTCTTCAAAGATTACCCACACGCAGATATAGGCATGTAACGACATTCCTGATGGCCCCATGGAACCAGGAACAGCCAGGATTTGACTGAATTGGTTCCCGTGCAATTCGGCTTCAAAACTTTTCCGGGACCAGGGAACAGCAAAACAGACCTCTTCCAGTTTCACCAACTCATCAAGATCCGCTAACGTCGCCGTTCTCATAACCCCCTTTTGTGATGTATCTGTTGCCATTGTTCTCTGATCCGTTTTTATTCTCTCATCCCCCTTTTTCCAACCACAAGATGCCAAAAAGGAAACCC
>JAOUGQ010000377.1 GCA_029865515.1 Nitrospirota bacterium | reverse complement strand
GTGGGTGCGAAATATAAGTGGGTGCGAAATATTATTGGAGGGAAGGCCAATGATGAGGTGCGAAACGTGTTTCCATGAATTTACCGCTTTTGATTTTGTCACGCTCCGGAACCTGTGTGAACATGTGTATTTGGATTCCCTGGCGCAAAAACAGCATCCTGCTTTGCCCGGGTCCGGCAAACCATTCCACGACTTGACGGCCTTTCAAACGAGGTCTCCGTGGGAGGGTAAGCACTCAGAGTCCCCCGGGGAACTGGTGTCTTTGGAAGAATGAGAGAACCGGTTTAGGGGAAGGACGATCCCCGTGTTTGTTCTTCTGCGTGGTAGGAACTCCGAACCAGCGGACCGGATTCTACATGCTGAAATCCTAGTGCCATCCCTTCTTGTTTGAAGGCCTCAAATTCCTCAGGAGTAGAATATCGGGAGACTGGTGCATGCTGAAGGGTCGGCTGAAGGTATTGGCCGATTGTCAGAATCTCACATTCCACCTCACGAAGATCACGCATGACCTGCCGGATTTCATCATCTGATTCCCCCAAGCCTGTCATAAGCCCGGATTTGGTTCGTCCTCCCATGGCTCTGGCCCATTGAAGCACGTCCAGAGAACGACCGTATTTCCCCTGCGGACGAATGGAGGGAAAGAGGCGGGGGACGGTCTCAATATTGTGGTTCAAAATATCCGGCTTGGCCTGCATCACCACTTCCACATCCGCCTGCCGGCCCTGAAAATCGGGGATGAGCACTTCCACCGTGCACGTCGGGTTTTCCTGGCGTATTCGCCGAATCGTGTCCGCGAACAGTGAGGCCCCTCCATCGGGAAGATCATCCCGGTTCACCGAAGTCACGACCGCATGCCGGAGTTTCAGGAGCCTGACCGCATCGGCCACCCGCTGAGGTTCGTCCTGGTCTACGGGCGATGGGCGCCCCGTCGTCACAGAACAGTAATGGCAACGCCTGGTGCACATATCTCCAAGGATCAGGAACGTGGCCGTTCGGTTATTCCAACATTCCCAGATATTCGGACATCGAGCTTCTTGGCAAATGGTATGCAGTCGGTGGGTATCCATGAGTTGACGAATTTCCTGGTAATGGGGGCCTGATTGGATACGGACTTTAAACCAGGAAGGGAGGTGTGTTCTGCGGGAGGTACTCAAGGAAGAAGAAGGATGAGCGATGGCTGAAGTGGGAATGAAGGTCATGAGCGTCGCGGAAGGTGTGATGACCAGTTCGTATTGCCTGAGGTGGCCTTAAATAAGAAGAGCACTTAAGAAGCGCCTATCATATCACGTTAGCGTGGCCATGCCTATATTCGTGAAGAGGCTTGATCCGGGCTCTGAAAGGGAGAAAAATCTGGAAACCATAAAAAAACGCTGGAATCAATGATCGGTCGGGAGATGTGTCGGTTCGTCAGCACGTAATCAGGGCTAGTCAATAATCGAAGAAAAATGGTTGGCCCAATCAATGGCTTCCAAATAGAAATCCCGAATGGTGGCAGGAGGGAGTTGGAGGTGTTTGAGTTCCAACCATTCGCCGTGTTCGTACGCCTTCACACAGTTCAAGACGGTTCCCATTGTTCCGGTTCCCGAGGTCAAGGCTTCAAGAAGGTCGTCCGGTAGGGGAAGATTTTTGACAATATCCTCCATGGCAGAGTCGTACAGGGCGTCCAAGACGGACAGCAGGCCCATGGTGAAATATTTTTCGGAAAAACGGGCGTCCAGGCGGTGCCCCAATCTCTCGCACATTTTGGCCCGCACCAACGCGATCACCAGCATTTCCATCGGGTGATCTTTTCCGGTGGCCATAATAATAAGGGTGGCCCAGGTGCGAATACGGTCGATGCCGACCATGCACGCGGCTTGCTCAATGCACTCCATACGCCTGGGAAGTCCAACGGCGGCCGAATTCACGTATCGAAGAATCTTGTAGCTCAACGAAAGATCATTCCGGATAAATTCAACCAGGTGCTTCAACGAGACGTCAGGGTCCTGAATGTTTCCCAGTAATTCCAGGAGAGCCGCACGATTCCCTGGAATTTGACGGCCTCGAACGATATCAGGGCGATAAAAAAAGAACCCTTGAAAATAGAAAAATCCTGTCTGTTTGCAGGTTTCATAGGTTTCCCGTGTCTCCACTTTTTCGGCGAGAAGACGCACGCGGTAATCCCGAAGCTGCCGTGCCACTCGTTCTAACTGTTCTTCGCTTTTTCCTAACACATCGATTTTGACGATATGGGCCAATTCCAGAAATGGCCGAAAGCGATCATGAAAGACGAAATCATCCAAGGCGATGGTATAGCCCTGCTGAGAGAGGGAGGCAATGGCTTCAAGCACGCGTGGGCTGGGATCGATGTTTTCTAAAATTTCCAGAACGACTCGATTTTTCGGAAGGGCCTCACAGTGGTTCTCTAATAAAAATTGTTTAGGAATATTCAAGAACGCCAGGTGGGATCCGACCACATGCTCCAGGCCGATATCGAGATAGGTGTTCAGGAGGACGTGTGCTGTCGCTACGTCTTCATTGGAGAAATTGGCTGAGTCAACTTCACAGTTTCGATACAGCACCTCATAGCCGATCGTTTTGAGATTCGGCCCTAAAATCGGCTGGCGACCGACAAACACATCGCCATAATAAGTGAGGGTGGCATGCATGTGGCGTTTAGATCATCATGGGTTTTCTGGATAAACTTGCAAATCTCCCCCGTCCGTTGGGAGATCCTTCATCGGCAACGAGTCTGAAACGGTCCTGGCCTTTATATTTTCTTTATCTCTTTCTCCTTGTCGGTAGTCCACCTATAACAATTAAGATTTCCAAGAAGTGAATGGAAGAAAAAAGGGCACATGTCCGAGAAGGAGGGGTAGGAGGAAGGGGGATTGCGTTTCCTTCCGCAACGTCTTGGCCTCTTGGCGTGTCGAAATACAAAGACGGAGCAATAAGGATGATGAAATCAAAAGAATGTGAAGGAAATGAACTGAAGGCTCTGTGAGTGAGCATTCCCGGCATTGTCCGTCAACTGTTGTCCAAGTGTTTACGGATGGAGGGATATGGCGTATCCCGGATCAGGGAAAAACGGGGCTAGCTTGCTACA
>JAOUGQ010000090.1 GCA_029865515.1 Nitrospirota bacterium | reverse complement strand
AGATCATGGCCAGCGAAGTCATGAGATCGATGACGCCGGCGGTGGTGGGAGAGCTGGAGGGTCCGTGATCCATCGTGCAACTTATCCTGTACGCCGTGGCCTGGAAAGCCACGATCGTTTTGGCCAAGAGCTGATTCTCTCGAAGAAATTGATATGGGAAGAAGTCCGGGGATAGGCCGAGGTCTTCCACAAGACGGAGCGGTCATCAAAAGGGGGCTCCATCCCAACGGAGTTGCTTGGGGCATCTTTCAATAACCTGGTGAGGGCATGAATGGCATTAGTTAATTCGTTCAGAGGGCCATGAAGCTCTTCTTTGATAATATAGGGAAGTTTCGTCGCCGTTCGTCGTGTCTCGGCATGCTCATCCTGCTGCAATTTGGTCAAGGACTGAATCGCCGCAGTCAAATTGGCGGTTGGGGCGGCAAGACCGTTTGTCCCCCATCCTCCAGTGTGTTCCCGAATTTCCATGCCGGAGATTGATCCGTCCTTCGATTGTCCGCCCTGCATTGCCGTGAGTTGTTCTAACATCTGTTCCATGGTTTTTCTGGGGAACAGTTGGTCGATGAGACCGAGGAACGTGTGATGAGCTTTTATAAGCCTGGATAGCGTGGGTTTTTCAAGGAACGTGAATACATTCGCGACAATGAGCCCGACGATCGAGGTCAGGAATTTCCCGGCGAGTCCGTTAATCAGACCCTGAATTCCCACAATCTCACTGCCCTCGGCATGAAGCTTTCCGAGGCCGATAAACAAGGCGAGAAAGGTCAAGAGCAACCCGATGCCAGTGACCAATGAAGGAAATTGACGATAGAAGGCCAGATTCACATGGTTAGCCATGAGGGCTTCCTGCGTAAACACCTCAGCGGCACGCCTCGTGCTGAAAATACGCGGTTCCACAAACCAGGGAACCTGCTCCAGAATCAGCGTCATCCGGTATTGTGCCCATGGGCCGGCAAACATGGGTTCCCGTTGCATCCCCGAATTGAGTGTTTGGATGTCGTCGCAGTCAATTCGCGTGGAGGAGGAGGGCGTCCGGCTAGTGTGAGTTGTGGACCTTGTCCCGGGGTGATGAGTAAATCGGTCCCGATCAATTTCCCCGCGCTCTTTAGCGAGAGCGGTTAACATTGGGCGCACTCCATCGAACGCCTGCTGAACCGACGTGGTCTCTTTTTTTAATTTGAGGACCTGCCACACAAAAAAGAGCACGATCCCACAGGATCCCAGCCAACTCAGCATAGGGCTGTGCGGCCCTCCCAGGAAGGCCACGTCACGGCTTAAAAATTCCCACAGAACCGAAGGGGTATTCACCTAGTCACCCGCGTCTTCATGTTGCCCTCGGCTCATGCATGGCAAAGTCCTCTATTCCCAAAAGACGTATGAAGTCTTCTCAAGTTTTGTGCCGTACACAAAGCGGGGCAAAACTCTCCAAAAAGCTGAGAACAAGTGTGTGAAGCCGAAAGTGAGGTCTGGTCGCTGGGCAAAGAGTTCCACCTTCATCGGCAAGTTGGTCCTCTATGACCATTGCTTGTCTCTTAAATTTCCCCGCGATCTGCCGAACAGATGCTCCTTGCCAAAGATCCTCTGTGCTGCTCTATGTACCCTCGTTATGTCGAAATGACGAGCATGCCAGCGATTCGGGTAGGAAGAAAAATGCCCAGGATATGCCGAAAAGGGTTTCCCTATTTGAACATTAAGCCAAAAGGATTACAATGCACTTATTATTCCTGCTATGGCCTTTTGTGTGTGGAAGTGCTTTTCTGATGAGGAAAAGGGAAAATATGGAGGCCACCAAGACGACCCCACCCACTATTCTCATTGTGGATGATGAGACGGATATTAGTCTGGCTCTCGGCGATCAACTGGGAAACGAAGGCTATCAGGTGGAAGCGGTTGAGACCGGAAATGCTGCCCTGCGTCGTGTGTCCTCCACTCATTCCTATAGTGCCGTTATTCTGGATTTAGGCCTTCCGGACCTCGATGGACTGACGGTCCTTCAACGGCTTCATGCACAAGACGAAACCCTTCCGGTGATCATACTCACCGCGCATGGCGACCAAAAGGAAAAAATCGCCACGCTTCAACATCACGCGTTTGCCCACCTGATGAAACCGTACGACAAGCAAGAGATTATCCAGATAGTGCACCGCGCGGTGGCAGCTAAAAATCTGACTCTAAAGGCCGTTGAAGCGGAACAGGCACTCACTTTGAGTGAGGCCAAGCGCCAGCTTGAACAGCAACGCACGCAAACGCTTCTTTCGGAAAGTGAATATCGTCTCCGACTGGCCTTGAAGGGCGGCAATATGGGGATTTGGGACTGGCATATCCCAACTAATCACATTATCTGGTCCGATGAAGTTGCCGGGCTTTTCGGGTTAACTCCAGGGGCGTTGGATGGGACATATAGCGCGTATGTAAATTGTATTCATCCTGAGGATCGGTCGATGATGGAGGAAGCCGTTCGGAGAACTCTGGAGAATGAAGCGCCTTTCGAAATCGAACATCGAGTCATATGGCCCACCGGAGAGGTCCGGTGGTTAGCCTGCAAGGGACAGGTTGTCAAAGATCGGCAAGGTTGTCCCCAACGAATGCTTGGCACCGTTCAGGATATCACCCCCCGAAAACAGACCGAGATTAAATTGTGTGACAGTCAAATGTTCTTGACCTCTATTGTGGAAAATCTTCCGCATATGATTTTTGTCAAGGATGCCAAGGATCTCCGGTTTCTTCTCTTCAATAAAGCCGGCGAGGACCTCCTCGGCTATCCCCGAGATACCATGATCGGCAAAACCGATTACGACTTTTTCCCCACACCCGAGGCGGATTTCTTCACTAGTAACGATCGAAAAGTCTTGTCAGGTAGAAAACTTCTGGATATTCCGGAAGAATTCATTCAAACCAACACTCTCGGGACGAGATCCCTCCATACTAAAAAAATCCCGCTCCTGGATGCCCACGGGGATCCTCTCTACCTCCTGGGAATCTCCGAAGATATTACCGAACGCAAGAAGGCAGAATTGGAACGGGACGAACGAGAGTTACTCTTGAGGCTGATGCTTGAGACAGGGGCCGGTTGTGTCAAACGGGTTGCCGCCGATGGGACGGTGTTATACATGAACTCTGCCGGCTTGGAGTTCATTGAAGCGGAAGAGACCGATGTGGTTGGGCGTTCCGTGTTTGACCTGGTGGTGCCGGAGCACCGAGCCGCTTTCACACGGATGCATCAGGAAGTGATTCAGGGCAGGAAACGGACGCTTGAATTTCAAGTCCAGGGTTTCAAAGGGGTCCGGCGGTGGCTGGAGACATATGCGGTGCCGTTCAGAAATCCCCTGACGAAGGAAGTGGAGCATTTGGCCATCTCCCACGATATTACGGAACGTAAGGAGGCAGAGGACGTAATTCGGAAAGGCGAGAGAAAATTTCGAGCCATTTATGAACAGGCACCCACCGGCATTGCCATCCTAGACTCACTCAGTGGGCAATTCACTCAAATCAATAAGAAATATTGCGACATTGTCGGGTATTCGCAGGAGGAAATGCTCCATCGGACCTTTCGAGACATTACGCATCCGGATGATCTGCAAGCCGACTTGGATCGGATGCGGCACCTCCTGGCCGAGGAAGTCAGCAGCTTTCAAATGGAAAAACGTTACATTCGAAAAAACGGCGAAGTCATTTGGGTTCATCTGACTTGCGTCCCATTATGGTTGGAACCTACAGATCCTCGTTTGCATATTGCGATGGTTGAGGATATTACCCTCCGGAAGCAGGGGGAAAAGGATCTCCAGGAAAGTAAAGAATGGTTCCGACTTCTGGCTGAAGCGATTCCGCAGCAGGTGTGGACGGCGAACTCTGATGGATTACTCGATTATGTCAACAAACGCGTTGTTGAGTACTTTCAGCGTCCCTTCGAGGACATCATTGGTCGTGGATGGCAGAAGCTCTTGCACCCTGATGACTTGCCGGTATGCCTGACACGCTGGGCGGAAGCTCTGGAGACCAAGAAGCCTTATGAAATTGAATTTCGATTGCGGCGGGGAAGAGATCAAGTCTATCGCTGGCATTTAGGGCGAGCGTTGCCGATTTTTAATCAAGAGGGTCAGGTGGTGAAATGGTTTGGGACTAATACGGATATCACCCAATTGAAAGAGTTGGAAAATCAAGTTCGACAATCTCAAAAAATGGAGGCCATTGGGACCTTAGCCGGTGGTATCGCGCATGATTTCAATAATATTCTGATGGGGGTCGTGGGTTATACCGAACTCGCCAAGCAGAAGGCTGGGGCAAATGAAGCGGTCAAACGAAACCTGGATGAGGTATTAGTTGCGGGGCAACGTGCCAAGGAACTGGTCCGGCAAATTTTGGCCTTTAGCCGGCAAGCCGAGCAGGAACGACAGCCGATTGAACTTCAATTGGTGGTCAAGGAAGTCTGCAAATTCCTTCGCGCAACCTTACCGGCAACCATCGAAATTCGTCAAAATTTCACGGAAAGACCTACAATCATTTTAGGAGATCCTATACAAATGCACCAGGTGGTGATGAACCTGTGTGCCAATGCCGAATATGCCATGCGGGAAAGCGGAGGTCTTCTTGAATTGAAGTTGGAGCATGTCGCTGGCGAACCTGATGGAATAGGAACACATCCTGATCTGAAGGGAGGTTCCTATGTGCGCCTGACTGTTCGAGATACTGGAGCGGGAATGCCTCCAGAGGTCGCCCGACGCATCTTTGATCCATTCTTTACCACCAAGGGGGTTGGCGAAGGAACGGGAATGGGCCTAGCCGTCGTTCATGGAATCGTCATCAGTCATGGCGGTGTCATTCAGGTAGAGAGTGAACCTGGACAGGGAACGACCTTTCGTGTGTACTTCCCGGCGGCAGAGGCAGAGAGTGTCCAGGGGGAAAATCATCCATTCCAACAAGAATTTTTCATGGGCCGGGGGAATATTCTTTTTGTGGAGGATGAGGAGCCTCTTGCCAGGTTGGGGAAGGAGGCATTAAGAGGGTTGGGATATGAGGTCATGGTGCATACGAGCAGTGTAGAAGCGCTGGAAGTCTTTCGGAGTAATCCCTTCCGGTTTGATGCAGTCGTGACTGATCAAACGATGCCGAATATCACTGGTGAAGCGCTTGCCCGTGAAATGTTGCAGATCCGTCCCGACGTGCCCGTTATTCTCTGTACCGGTTTTAGCCACGCGATTACTCCTGAACAGGCCAAGGCCATCGGCATTCGAGCTTTTCTTTTCAAGCCATTGTTGATCAAAGACTTAGGGCGGGCTCTTCGTGAGGTTCTTCATTTAGATATCGAACCTCCACCCCCAAAAACCCCAGATCCTTCATAGGGGATCGTTCTCTCAGACTGTTAACCCAGTCAAAAATATAACCATCGGAGGTGTCCAAGGAAGCCTCACGGAGGTCGGGTCGTTCAGGATGTGGGTGAGCTTCGCCTCGGGGGAAACCCTGCCTGTCCCGATTAGAGGGATGTCACGGCATCACGGATTATCTTGGTAGCGAAGACATGAGGATCCTCTCCCTTGGTTGTCCATGTTTTGATCATGGAGGGGGTGAAGACTTGGCCTTTGCCAAATGTGAGTGTGATGGGATGGAGGTGGGGTCTTCTGGCATCCGGTGCCCAGGCCTGAAAACTTCCTTCGATTTTGACGGGGATAACAGGGACATTCAACTCGCAGGCCAGAACCCCGATGCCTTTCTTGAAGGGTTGGAGTTGCCCATCGATACTTCGCTCACCTTCGGGGAAGATCAGAAGGCTTTTCCCACTGCGAAGAAGGGCCGCTGAGGTCCTGAGGACGGTGACCAGGGGTGTCTCAGGCCCCACGGGAATCACATGACCCACGCGTGCAACCCAACGACGAAATCGTGAACGAAAGTAGGGTTCCCAGCCAAGTGTGTAGAGTTGCGTAAACGTCGATCGTGGCACGGCCGCGAGGACAATGAATGGATCAATAAAACTCAGATGGTTGGCGGCGAGGATACATGGACCTTCCCGAGGAAGATGTTCGATACCGTTGACGGTCAATTTGAAGGCCCCACGGAAGAGGCGTTCGAAGAATACCATTGCCATATTTCCGATGAGCCTGTTTCCTCGGGATAGCGGCGTGAGGAAGGTCTCCGTCAGAGCAGGCGGGAGGGGGGCTTTGAAGATGTCGTGCCAAGACCTGGGGGCTTCTGTTTTTCCGGCATGAACATGTTCGAGGGCCATGAGTTTGTCTATGACATCCCGTACGGTCACCACTTCTCCCATGAGCATTTCTGGTACCGGCCCCAACCGGCTTTCGAGAGCGGCTTGAAACTCGACACGTTTGAGAGAGTCGAATCCCATGTCAAGGTCAAGGTGATCATCCAAGCGGATGTCTCGGTGCAATACAGTCATCCCGGCCAGAGTTTCGATAACCACCCGGCCTGTCGTAGTCTGGCGTATCTGCCGGTCGGTCTCAGAAACTTGGGCCTGTGGTTGTTCGACCGAAGTCTTTTCTGATCGAGCTCTGGCCATGACCAGATGCCGCTGAATTTTTCCCAGGCGAGTACGCGGGAGGGGCTCCTTAACCAGGGTCACGCCGCTGATCCGCTTGTACGTGGGAAGTGTGACGGCGACTCTATTGAGCTCATCTTTAATGTAGCCTGCGGGATCATGAATTTTTTGTTCCCGCACATAATCAAAGTTTGGCACGACCACGGCATGAAGATGCTCGCCTTCCTCATCATCGCGGGGCAGCCCGAGGATGCAGAGTTCCGCGATCGCGGGATTTTGTTGGTATTCTCCTTCCAGTTCCTCGGGAAGGATGTTTTTCCCTCCAGGTGTGACAATGAGCTCTTTGATCCTCCCTGTGAGAAATAAGTACCCGTCGGAATCCAGGTAGCCCAGATCTCCGGTGTGAAACCAGCCATCCCGGATGGCCTCGGCCGTTTCGGCTGGCGCGTGGTCATACTCCTTCATGACATTCGGCCCTCGCACCAGCACTTCTCCAACTCCCGCTTCGTTGGGCTTGTCGATCCGCACCTCGACAGTGGCGATCGGTGGACCGACGGAACCCGGTTTCGGTCGAGACAAGGGACTGAAGGCAATGACCGGCGCGGTTTCGGTCAATCCGTACCCTTCTCGAATCGTAAATCCGAGACCGCCCAGATCCTTCGAGACCTGCGGATCCAGTTTGGCCCCGCCGCTACACAGGAGCCGAAGGGAGGGACCAAATCGGCTGTGAATAGGTGCAAAGAGGAACCGTCCGGGATTCCAACCGGTGTGGGTTCTCACCAGATCTGAGAAGCCGGTGAGCAGAGTGACAAGCCAGCGCCCTAGGAGGGGACGTCGACCAAGTTCTTCATAGATCGCCCGGCGGATCATGGCGAAAATTTGGGGGACTCCCACTGCGATCGTGATGCCGGTTTCCTGAATGCATTGCACCAGATCCGGTCCCTTGAGTGATTGTAAGAACGTGATCCTTGCACCCAGGAGAATCGGAACGAGGAAGGCAACCATGAACGGATAGGCGTGGTGCAGGGGGAGCATCACTAAAAAGTTATCCTCAGGCCCGGCTAACCCTTGCTCCATGATCGCTTTGGCGTTGGCTGTAAAATTCCGCTGAGTAAGCAGCACGCCCTTGGGCCTTTTAGTCGTGCCGGAAGTATAGAGCAAGGAGGCTACGTCGTCGGGATCGATCCTGATGTCAACGGGCGGCTTCTGCTGCCCTTGCGTGATGAGATTCCGCATGGACAGTTGGTGACGAGGCCTGTTCGCGTGATCCATGCACACCACGTTGATGGAGGCTGGGAGATCTTGAACCGACTCCCAGGTTTTTTCGCTGGCGAAGACGAATCGGCTGTTGGAGGTGGTAAGGAAGGACAGGAGTTGCTCCTGCGGCATCTGAATATCCAACGGAACGGCGGTCGCGCCGACTGTGAGGATGCTGAGATAGGCGATGACCCATTCGGGGCGATTTTCAGCCACGATGGCCGCACGGTTCCCAGGACGAAGGCCCTGCTCGACAAGGCCGTTTGAGAGTCCATGAACCTGTTCCAACACTTCCCCGTAGGTGTGACGTCGATACCCCTCGCCTTCTTTTACCTGCATGATCACACGATTCCCTGCAACAGCCGTGAGTGCGAGAAAAGCCTCGGGAATAGTATCTGGAAGGGTGGCGGGAGCGAGGAGAGGAGCCAGCATGATCTAAGTCTCGGGAGAGGGACACCAAGAAAAGAGGTGAAGCCAAGTCTACCCTAATGCGCCCGTTCTTCCAAGACCCGACTCGTGAACTTAAGATTTTCCTGTCAGAGTTGCCGGGGAGTGGTGTAATTGTGTCCCATTGCCGATGTGTGTGGGGCCATCTGTCGTTCAATCAAACCACTGCGTTGTTGTGTAATGAATTTTCCTCAACTGACACCTAGGGGTTTCCTCGCCGGGACCCAGCTGATTTAGCAAACAACAGGCAGTTGGGAACCCTTAACCAGAAGGGGGACAGTACCGAAAAAGTAGATGGCACTCTGTCATGGAGGGAGGTGGATTAGCCGGTGCCAGGAAAATGAGGCCTTCACCCATTATTGGTCTTTCTAGAATTGTACCTGGAAGAGGTTTTTGCTATGCCATTTTTGGAAGTTGAAGATATTCGGGATCTCCAAGTCGGGACGTTTGTCAAACTCGAGGGATCCTGGTTTAGTCATCCTTTTCCCACTAATACCTTTAAAATTAAATCCTCAGAAGATCTGGCCACCATTCAAGGTCTCAAAAACGTCACTATTCTCCATGATCCTGAGCGGTCTGCCTCGGTAGAGGTTGACGATGTTCAAGATGAGAACCGGCGGCCCGTTGATCTCGAGACGGACCCAAGTGGTTCCAAAGATGCCGAGGCCTTTTCCGATTCAGAATTCAATGAACCTGCAGTCGAGGATCCCCTCATCAAAGAATCCTCTCTGTCAGAAATCATTGACCGGCGGGAGGACTATCATGAATTTCAGGAACATCTGCGTAAGGTGGAAGGGGCGTACCACAAAACATTGAGACAGGGGCATGAACTGTTTCGTCAATTAAGTGATCGCCGACCGACTGGACTGAAAACCGCCGATGCGATGGTCACAAGCATTATCACGGCCATGCAAAATCCGAAGACCACGATGTCGTTGATTGATGTGGTCGGGGGTAACGGGATCGGTTGGGGTCTTTCGGAGCACGTCCTCAACGTGTGTACGCTGTCCCTCCTTATCGGCCGGCAGCTGGGTCTCAAAGCCGAAGTGTTAACGGAACTTGGTCGTGGAGCCCTGTTTCACGATGTGGGCTATCGAGCCTTACCCATGAAAGTGCGATTTAGTGCGGCCGGCATGAAAGTCGAATCAGATCCCGAGTTGGGACAACAACATCCCGAGGTTGGGCGACAGCTTATGGCCTCTTTTCCCGATACCGGCCAGGCGGTGTTGGAAATGATTGCTCAACATCATGAACGACTGGATGGTTCGGGATTCCCTAATGGCACGAAGGCAAGCGACCTCTCACTGCTGACAAAAATCCTCATGGTGGCAGATCATTATGATGAACTCTGCAATGCTCCTGATCCACAAACAAGTCTCAGTTCCCATGCCGCGCTCTCCCGTCTCTTTCGCCACGTCGTCATGAAGGGAGGTTCGTCCAAATTCTGTCAGGAGGTCGTGCAAGCCCTGGTGCAGGCCATTGGCATCTATCCGCCCGGGAGCCTGGTGGAATTAACGGATGGTTTTCTCGGGGTGGTAACACTGATCAATATTCAAAACCCCACCAAACCGATTGTGTTGTTGTATGCCCCCTGGCTCTGCCGGAACGATGGCATGTTGGTCAATCTGGCGCATGAGGGTGAGTTGGAAATCAAGCAAGCCCTGCATCCGAAGGATGTCCCCGAGCAGGCTCTGGCATATTTGAGTCCCCGTCGGATGGCCATGTTTGTCCATGCGACCGAACCCACCACCATGGCGGTCAACAGCAGACGACAGCGATCATCTCGCAAGCCGGGCCTGAAGCGTTAACCCGTTTTGTGTTGAAGCGGGAACGGGTACTTTCCCTCCTACGATGGTGGCTGTCTACAACCAAGGTTCGGCTTCAGGGTAAAATTGTAAGAAAATTTCTTGCGCCATGTTGGAGAGTAGACAAACGAGATTGGCTTGGGTTTGGTCCGTTTTTCCATTTGTGAGTTGCGAGGATTGGGCCAGTTTCCACGCACGGTGCAGATCGTCTTTCCGTTGTTCAATGACCTTTTCGGCCGTGTGTTGCCAAAAGAGGGGAAACTCTCGGGGATCGGCGTAGTCGCCGCGCCCTCGGCCCGAATGGGTTACCGCTAAATACCGTAACAGCACATCCCGTGTTTGCCGGTCGAGAAAGGCTGGAACCCAGGAAATCCGATTGGGATCTCCTTCTTCCTGACTTTTGGCATAAACCCGCTCGGCTAACGCTCCCAGGATGGCTCCCCCAATCGTAAAAATGCCATGAGAGAGTCCACCCGTGGCGAGGTCCGAAGCCAGTCCGGCTGCTGCTCCACTGGCCAGTGCTCCCCAGAAGGTTTCTTCTTCCCACGGTTTTCTTTCACCGGGCACGGTGACATCTTCAATGCGGGATTTCAGGGTGTGCGCCACGTCGCCGGTTAATCCATGTAACTCGATGAGGTGCGTGGTTACTGTTGAGATGCGTTGCGCTAACCGCTGATCCAGTGCCTGAATAGCCCCTTTGATCAGATGCTTTTTTGAGCGGCCCGTGGCCTCTTGGGGAATGAGTTCGCCATCCAAGGCTGTCTCGATCAATAGCTGGGCGAGATGGGTCATGGATGAGTGAAAGATCTGCCGGTGCGTGTCGTACCAGGACTTTCCCAGGTGTTCCATCGTTGGTTGTTTTTCTGGAGGCAGGGCCCGACTTATGCGATCCCATAAGACGCCTTCCTGGACCCAGCAACGTGTGAAGGCGTCAAGGCTCATCACGTCTTTGATCACGTCTTGTGTGACCCAGTGTTGCTTCCAAAGGAACTCCAGGTGTCGTTGTTGTTGAGGATCAATCAGGCCGGTTTGATTGATTAACACGATCACGGGTTTGTTCAGCCAGGTCAGAAGCTCCAGTTCCGGTTGAAGGTATCCCGCCATGGAAG
>JAOUGQ010000089.1 GCA_029865515.1 Nitrospirota bacterium | reverse complement strand
TAATTTCTCCAACCTCAATAGCCCAGAACTTCCCCTTGGGAACCCAGATTCCTTACTAAACGTAAAGCCTAACCCATAATTGCAAAACTGAGCAAGAGAAAAATGAGGATGGACGATTATCCCTCCCTTTTATACCGCATCAGGACGATCAAGATGTGTTACCTAATTTAAGGTCTTCATACTAACTACGTTCAGAATGGTAGAGAACTGGGGAAACTACCAGTTTTTCATGAATTGTTTACTAGGAGTCTGTCGAAGGAGGGAGACCGACGGCGAATGGGTTGAGCGAGAGGCCCCTGTTAACGATTTCTGGCCCATAGGATAGGGCTGTGGTCAAAGAACGTGGAGAAATATGGGTGGGGCCTCGCCGTTACAGCTGCTTATCCTCTGTCCGGCAGGTTTTCCCAATCGTATGTCCCTGGTTGTTGAAACGGTTTTCCTTGTGCAGACCGGTATCGGCTCCAACTATCTATGGGAATCAGATTGGCAATGCGTCGCCATCGCCGGTTGATGATCGGTTCGATTCAGGTCTTTCACAGGGTGATAATGGAAGCTGCTTTTCAGAAGACACAAGAGTGATCTTCCCTTACAATGACACTACCTAATGGGGAAATGAAGTCAGGATGATTCGGGATGTTCTGCTACAGAAAGTTGCCGAATGGTCGAACGATAGGTGGGAGACCGCATCCTGATCAATATGTGGGCAGTGAAATTATTGTCGTCAATACAAAACATTACAACCCCATGTTTAAAGTCAGCGCGTCATTCTGAATGAGTGATATGGTGTGCCAAAACTCAAAAGAATCATTTCCCCATTTCGACCCAAAGCTATGAAATTCGATCACACATTGCAGGATGCGATTTGGCAATTAGGTCAACACTTTGGCATTGAACCTGTCTACCAGGATGGATTAGGTGTTGAGCGAAAGGTTGACGTCCGTCATCTTCAGCAAGCTCTGGCAAGTATGGGGGTGAAAGCTTCCTCGAAGGAGGAAATCCGTCACTCCCTTTCAGAAATTGCCTTGCAACAATGGACACGGGTCATTGATACGGTTGTGGTGCGGTATCCTCCTGATCCTCTGTTCAAGTTACACCTGTCTCTTCCTCTTGGTGATGTCGGCTTGGAAAAAGTTTCTTTGAATGTAGGGATGACAGATGAGAAGGGAGCCTGTCGGCAATTAGTCCTACCAGGGTCGAGTGGTGAGGTCTCTGCCGAGAAAACGATTCATGGCCTTAAGTACGTGCAAGCGTTTTTCCCTTTTCCTGAAAAATTGGCACTAGGATATTTCCGTCTTTCCGTCCGTGCGACTATTCATCCGGAACATACAGTGGAAGGAAATGCCCTTCTCATTGTGGCCCCCAGGAAATGCTATCTGCCTTCGTCTCCAAAGCGGGCTTGGGGGATTTCGCTTCAACTGTACGGGTTACGATCAAAAAGGAACTGGGGAATTGGTGACTTTCGAGATCTAGGGGACGTCATGAGAGTTGCGGGTCCTCGTTGGGGAGTGGCCACCATAGGGGTTAATCCGCTTCATCCCCCGGCGGCAGGATTAGCGAGCCCGTATTCTCCGTCCAGCCGGCTATTTTGGAGCCCCGTGTATTTGAATGTGGAAGGGGTTTACGAGTGGCGGACTTCGGCCGTCTTTCGTCGAAAAGCCAAGAGTTCTAAATTTCAGCAAACCCTCAAGCAGCTTCGGGATAGCCCACTGGTCGACTATGAAGCCGTGGGCAGGGTGAAGTGGGTGATATTCGAGGAGTTATTTCGAGTATTTAGACGACAACATCTTGGTAAGAAAAAAGTCACTCCGCGTGGAAGGGCTTTTTCCAGTTTTGTTGCTAATCATCAATCCCATTTTACGGAATTTTGCACGTTTCGGGCTCTGACGGAACATTTCGGGACTTGGGTATGGCGACTCTGGCCACAAGAATTTCAGAATCCCCGGTCAAGAGAAGTTGAAGTCTTTCGCCGGACTTTTGCCGTTCGAATACAGTTTTATCAATATGTCCAATGGTTGTGTGAGTTGCAATTACAGAAACTGGATCAACTCGCCAAAAAGCATTCATTGTCTCTCCGGTTATATCATGACTTGCCTGTCGGCATTCATCCGGATGGAGCAGATTCATGGATATTCCAGGATCAGATTGCCTCAGGAATCACAGTTGGAGCGCCGCCAGATTCATTTAACCTCAATGGGCAAAGCTGGGGGCTGGCCGTTCCTGATCCCGTTCGATTACGTGAAGAAGGCTATCAATTTCTTCGGGAAACCTTAGAGCAAAATATGCGACACGGGGGTGTGCTCCGTATTGATCATGCCTTGGGCCTGTTTCGGATGTTTTGGATTCCACAGGGGGGAACAGGGAAGGATGGCGTATATGTCCGCACCAATGTCGATGAGGTGTTGGCGGTCCTGGCTCTAGAAAGCGTGCGGAGGAAGGTCCTGGTGGTAGGAGAGGATTTAGGCACGGTGACTCCCGCGATCCGGAAAAAGTTGGATTCGGCCGGGCTTCTTTCGTATCGTCTGTTATTTTTCGAACGTGAAGAGGGGGGCGCGTTTAAGCCGCCCGATGCCTATCCGGAGCAGGCTCTTGTCGCTGTGACGACTCATGACCTGCCAACTCTTAAAGGCTTCTGGGTGGGACGGGACATTACGGTTAAGGAGAAAGGGGGGTTATACCCCGAAAAAGAGGATATCGCTCAGGATTGGCGCAGGCGGACTGAAGATCGACAACGGCTATGGGAGGCCTTACGCCCGCAAGGCCTTTGTCCGGCTGCTCCTCTTCCTGTAAGCCTTTCGGAGGACATGATTCAGGGAATTTACCGGTATTTAGCCCGGACTCCTTCGCGATTGTTAATCGTGCAACTTGAGGATTTGCTGGCGGAACTTGATACTCCCAACCTTCCTGGAGCGCCGGATTCGGTCTACCCTTCATGGCGAGTGCGGATCAGTCGAGAACTCAATGCATGGCTCAAAGACCCTTCAATAGAGTGCTTTGCACAACGCATTCGCCGTGAGCGTCGAAGGGGAGGGCGGATTCACGGGAAATGCTAGAAATCAGTCTCGTCGTGTTCACCCTTCATAAGACAGGGGAAACGGTGTATGCATGAAATGCAAAAACGAGGAAAGAATCTGGTATTTTTGTTGCGCGATTTTCAATGGGATACTATGATGGGCAATTGTTATTTCCATAGGAAAATTGAGGCTGGTTTGCAATAAGTTGAGCTTCCTCTGAGGAGAAAAGGCAGAGAGGAATATTCATATATGCAAGAGAAAAAACTGACGATGGCCGGGTGGGTAGATGGATTAACCGAGGCGGTGACCACGAGTCTGACCCAGATTATCGCCTATCTGCCAACCGTTATATTGGCGTTGATGCTGCTGGGTTTTGGCTATCTGCTTGCTAAGGTGGTATCTGTCGTGGTGACCCGTCTGTTGCAATTGATGGGGTTTGACCGGTTGCTGAGTCGAACGGCTGTGCAAACCCTTTTGGAACGATCTGGGACCAAACAGAAAAGTTCTGAAATCTTAGGCATGATCGGATTTTGGATCATCTTCCTGGTCTTCCTCATTAAATCGTCTGACACCCTGAGCCTGACCATGGTATCGGATGCATTAACCAGTATTGCCTATTACATCCCTAAAATCGGAATTGCGGTATTGGTGCTGATCCTGGGGCTCATCGCGGCCAACTTTGTCCGTGAGCTGATTACCATGACCTGTAGTTCAGCGGGGATTACTCACGGGACGATGGTGGCTCAGGCCGTCTATGTGGCTGTCGTGCTGTTGATCGTCGTGACGGCTATTGATGCGCTCGGGATTGATACGGAATTGTTAAATAATACCATTGTGATTTTATTGGCCGGTTTGATCGGCGGGGCAGCCCTGTCCTTTGGCTTGGGATCACGAACAGCCGTGGCTAACCTGATTGCGGCCCATTATCTGGGGGCAGTGGTGCGGGTTGGTATGACAGTGAAAATTGGCGAGAATCAAGGAACGGTGGTGGCGGTCACCCCCATCTCAGTGGTGTTGGAAACCCGGGAAGGTCGGGTCGTGGTTCCGGCTTCCCAATTTACCGAATCCACAGCCGTCATTACCCATCCTGAGCATTAAGTATGGAACTCGAACACCGTCTCACCCTTGGTTATCTTCAGGCCCATCCCGTGGAGGCGGCCCGCCATTTGGAGTCGCTCGACCCGCATGAATCCGCTTCACTGTTAGAGGCCTTGCCCGGTGATGAAATCGCCGGTGTCTTAGAGCATTGCTTGCCGGTGTCTGCCGGAAAAATCATCGAAGAGCTTCCGAAAGACCTTGGGGCTGAAGTGTTAAGTGCCATGAATGCCACTTCGGCCATCGGGGTGCTTCGACAGTTTGAAGAACCGCTTCGCCAGGAGGTGTTGGATCGGTTAGATGATCCGATGGGGGCCACTCTTCGCCGTGCCTTGCGGTATTCACCCAACACGGCGGGAAGTTTAGCGGATCCCCAGGTGTTCACCCTCCCTCCCGATATTGCGGTTGAAGAAGCCATAGATCGTATTCGCACCTATGGGCAGAAAGCCATGTATTATGTCTACGTCATTGATCGGGATAGTAAATTGGAAGGTGTCGTCACGCTGAGGCAATTACTTATTGATACGTCTGATCATTTAGTCGGAACACTGATGGAGAGCCAGATTACCACCTTGTCGGCAGAAGCCAATCTGGAAGAAATTCTCAAACATCCGGAGTGGAGCCGGTTTCATATGTTGCCGGTGGTGGACCGGTGGGGAACATTTTTTGGAGCCTTGCGGTACCGGATGTTGCGGCGGATTGAGAAAGATGTCGGAGGCAAGGCCCCGCTGGGGTCGGTGAGTGATTCGCTCATGCAACTCTGGGAAGCCTATTCCTTAACAGGCATCCGGCTCATGACTGATGTGGCGCAAACCCTTCAAGAACGGAACAAGATTGGATGAGTGATTCGTCAACTCAGAGAAGCACGAAAGTTCGAGGAGGAGGCCATCTTCTGAATGAGGCGTTTTTTCAGAAGCATCATGAAGAGGCTGCGCGTATTCTGGAAACATATCCTGCGGATGATATTCTGAGGGTCTTGCAAGGAACCAGTGCGAAAAATGCCGCGAATTTGTTGGCCTGTATCACTCCGCCTGTGGCCGCTGAAACGTTAACGATCATGCCCACGGAAGTGCTGAAACAGGTTGTGCCTCATCTCTCACCGTCGCTGGCGGCCTCGTTGTTTCAACGGTTGGATGAAGACCTGCAACGGGCGATTCTGTTCAGGGTGCCTGAACGCTATGCCCAGGAAATCCGGTCATATATGACCTACCCGCCGGAATCGGTAGGCCGTATTATGGATCCTAAATTTTTTGTGTTGCAGGAAGAAAGCACCGTTCGGGAGGCCATGGTGCAGGTGCGGACCCGGGCGCAAAAGGATGTTCATGATGTGTATGTCATTGATCGAGTCCAAAAACTCGTAGGCCGGATTTCCGTTCGTGATTTGCTGTTGGTGGACCCGGAAGAGAAATTACAATCGGTCATGGTTCAGGATCTCCCGACGATTCATCCTCTGGAGTCTCGTGAGGAGATCGTCGAACTCTTTGGTGAACGGCATTTTTTCACCATTCCCGTTGTGGATCTGGACCAACGACTCTTAGGAGTGATCCGGAACGAAGAAATTATTAAAGCCAGTCAGGAAGATGCGAGTGCCGATCTGCTGACGATGGTGGGAGCCAATAAGGATGAGCGGGCGCTTTCCCCTGTGTGGTTTTCGGTCAGAAAGCGATTGCCCTGGTTGGAACTCAATCTGTTAACGGCGTTTCTGGCCGCCTTTGTGGTGGGGATGTTTGAAAGCACCATTGCCCGGTTTACCGCTCTAGCCGTCTTGCTCCCGGTTGTCGCAGGGCAATCTGGCAATACCGGCGCTCAATCTCTCGCTGTGGTCATTCGCGGGTTAGCCTTACGGGATATTCGACCATCCCAATGGTTCCGGGTTAGTGGAAAAGAAGTCTATGTCGCGTTTTTAAACGGAGTGGCTGTCTCTGCAACAGCCTGTCTCGCCGTCGCATTATGGAGCCGGTCTTTGGGATTGACCTTCATCATTGGCTTGTCGATGATTATTTCGATGGTGATTGCGGGTTTGTCCGGTGCCATCATTCCGATTGCCTTAAAAGCCATGAAACAGGATCCTGCTCAATCGTCTTCCATCGTTCTCACCACGGTGACCGATGTGGTCGGTTTTTTCAGTTTTTTAGGGCTTGCCACCCTGTTCTCGAGGTTATTGGAAACCTGACATCAGAAGTTTTCGGGTTATCTTGCCACATCGCCACATCGCTTTCGTTCCATCTCACTTGCCATCTGTTATCTTTACGATTCTTTTTAGACGAATTTTTGGGTTGCCTCACTCTAAACGGTAGGGTAGTATCGGTTTTCATTTCAGTCATGTGAGGAGAGGAGGAGACATCATGGAATTACAGAAGTCGTCTAAAACGGATCGAATCGGAACATTGGATCAGGATATCAATCGGCTACGCCAACAGTTGGATATCCTGAAAAAATATCTTATAGAAGAACCGTCTGCGGCATCTTTGAATGAATTTGATTCGTCGACAGAAGATCTCCTGATTGATGCATTTGGAAGTTCTTCCCCGCTGTTAGATACGTATGAATACGCTCAATTGGGAGAAGCTGCCGGGTTGATGAATCTTCCCGAGGGCGGGCCCGAAGGCGCCACCCATCAATCACAACGGGAAACTATCAGGCAACGTCAGCGGGTGTTGGAAAGCGGTATTGCGGATTTGGAGGCAAGGCGTGCTTCGCTTTCGCAGGAATCCAAAAAGCGGAAAGCGTCCGGTCCAAAAGTTTCTGATTATATGGCCAAATCCGTTCGATCCGTGTCGCCGGAGGCCACCCTGCGGGAAGTTGGTCAATGCTTGCAACAGTGGAAGATCGGTTCAGTATTGGTTCAAAGCGGGGATGAGTTTCTGGGGTATATCACCGAAACAGAATTGACCCGGGAAGTCGTCGCATCCGGGACGGATCCGGTTACGACCACGGTGAAAACGTGTATGCGAGAACCTTTGGTGACTATTGAGACGAGTGATTCGATTGTTGAAGCGGTGCGGCTCATGAAAGACAAAGGCACTCGCCATCTCGCCGTGACAGAAAGCAACCGGATCGTGGGTGTCGTCTCCGTTTCGGATATCATCCGGTATTATTCAGGGGTGGTGTAGAGTTTGTTCTCCTGCAGATTATAATTCTCCTCATACCCTCGGGGAGGTATGCGCTGATCCTCGAGGGAGCACGTTTTCTTTTCCACTTTACATAATCTCTAGGGGGCGGAACCGTTTATCCGGGTCTGTGGGATTTTCCGACCCCCCCATTCCGTGTCTTTTCTGCTGAGGAAGTTTGGCAGTTGATGGGGTCTTGGAAAAGCCTGATGGATGGAAATTTTCTTGACCTATGTGTTTTCATGGAGTGAGGGATTGCTGTGAATGAAAGAAACTCTGTCCAACAATGTGACAACCTGCGTATGTTAAAATAAGAACATCACGTTTCGGGCTTTCAAAATGAGGAATTCTCCAGAAAAACTCCGCTGCAATGGCTTGATGGCGGCTTGTCGTGTGGGCATAAGTTCTGCCGCACCTGCGACAAATGATAAAGGATACAGAGGTCTGGGGTGGGGAGTTGAAGAGTGAAAAATATGCAGAAAGGAAAATGAGGATGAACAGGGAACGTGAGATGATGGTGCTACGGGTGCTTCATTTTCCATTCACTCGGGCGCTTTTCGGTTGGGCTCTGGCGATGTGGATCGGTTTTGTCGGGTCTTTTGCTGCCATCGTTGGCATGCAGCCAAGTTATGGATGGGCAGGGGAAAGTCCCGCTTCAGTCCTGGAACAGAAGGAGGTAAGGAGTCCGGCGGGAGGAGGATTTTCTGAAATTGCGAAGGAGGTGACTCCGGCTGTCGTCAACATCACCGCGACCATTGATATTTATGACCCCAGGGGAGGAGGTCCTCCTCAACCCTTTGGAGATTTTGGTGGGCGCCAGGGGCCTCCTGATATTCCTAAACGTCAAAGGGGGTCAGGGTCAGGGGTCATCATTACCTCCGATGGGTATATTGTGACCAATAATCACGTGGTCGCGGAAAGCCGTGACCTTGTCGTGATTCTTCCCGATTCGCGTGAATTCCCAGCCAAGGTTGTCGGTGCGGATCCCGAGACAGATTTGGCGGTCATCAAAATTCAGGCCGAGGGCCTTCCGATTATTCCCTGGGGGAATTCCTCCTCGTTAGCGGTTGGCCAATATGTGCTGGCGATTGGCAACCCGTTTGGTCTGAATTCAACCGTGACGCTGGGCATTGTGAGTGCTCTTGATCGAGGAGGTATGGGGTTAGCCCGTTTTGAAGATTTTATTCAGACCGATGCGGCGATTAATCCTGGTAATTCCGGTGGGGCGTTGGTGAACGCACAGGGAGAATTAGTCGGCATCAATACCGCAATTGTCTCTCAAAGTGGCGGATATCAGGGAGTAGGCTTTGCTGTGCCCTCGGCATTGGCAAAGCCTGTGTTAGACGAATTGATCAAAAATGGAAAGATCGTGAGAGGATATCTAGGATTAGCGGTGCAAGAGATGACGCCTGCGCTTGCTCCGTGGTTTGGCTTGAAGGGCCGTGACGGGGCCTTAGTGACTGATGTGGTCCCTGAAGGGCCAGCCGATAAAGCTGGAATACATCGGGGAGATGTGATTCTACAGTACCAGGGGAAAACGGTGAAAGATGGGCAAATGCTGCTGGAACAGGTCACTGGTGCTCCCATTGGGCAACAGATTGAAATGGTTATTCTCGAGAACGGAAAAGAACGCAAGGTGAGGGTGATTATCCGTGAGCAACCACCGATTCCTCAGTCACCCCGTATTCGAACCACCCGCTTGGAACATCCTTTGGCCGGCGTGGAGGTGGCCGATATAGATGCGTCGGCGATTCAGGAATACGGGCTGAATCCTTTATTCAAAGGGGCGGTGGTCTCATTCCTTGCGGAAGGGTGTGCCGCCGAATTGGCCGGCATCATGGAAGGCGACGTCATTGTTGAAGTCAATAAGCATCCCGTTCAATCCGTTAGTGACTATTCCTTGTGGTATCAACGGCTCAAAAAAGAAAAGACGGTGCTGGTCGTACTGATCCGTGCCTCACGTCATTTGTATGTGCTGGTGAAATCTTCTTAAAGAAAGTATTAGGAGGGTAAGGAATGGCTCCCAAGTTCTGGGGGGGATCTTTTCCCCAAGTGGGGAAGCCTATAGAGGCACCCTCCCCGCTGACCCGAAGAAAATATCTGAAACGAATCGAGTGAAGATTCCAATGCTCTGTTAAAATGGAGCGATCAGATTCGTAAATTCGAAGTCAAAGAAAAACAGAACGGTATATTCATTGAAGTAGGTTGACCCTTGAAACCAGGGAGTGGAGCGAACAAATTTTCCTGTCGCCGTTTCAAAAATATCCAGGCGGAAGCGGGTATATCCAGAGAGATTTTGTTTTTTAAACACCGCAAGCTCGGGTAGTGCGAAAGGCAGCAGTCCTCCCGAAATCTCTGGCATGCCAAACAAAGATTCTGTTTGCTCTATCCCTAAGGCTTGAACAAGGATAAGGACCCGGTATTTCGCATTCTGCGATTCCGATACAATCTTCAACCCCCTCTCTCCCAACCAACCACCAATCGCACTTTTTAAAAAACGGTGTTCGGCGGTCAGTCCAGACGTGTCGAGACTCACCGTGTCCCCATAGGCTAGGGGAATGGGCATGGTATTCTCTCCGTTTAGGCTGCGTTCAACCGCCTGAGTCATGAGAAATTGCTCGACTGCGGTCGGCCGAACCGGCGCAGGTATATTATTCATAGCGCCACAACCTGTCAGGATTCCCAATAGCAGGAAACCGTGAAGAAGGAGAACGGACCTATTCAACTGATTATTTCTGATTAACCAAGTCACTTTGAGGGCTTTTTTAATGAAAACGACAATACAAAAGTCAAATTGAGAGGGATCCGACGTTTGGTAATGCCATGGCAATTTAGGGTAAAGAACCTGGGGGATCGAGTGTTGAGCCTGTTTCCGGTTCGGGTTTAGATTGAATGGGCGGATTTGTAGGGACGGCGATGGCAGGTGTCACCTCATTGTGTTTATTGACACGAAGCACCGGGGGGTCGTTGACGAAAGGTTCGTATTGCCGGACGTCCAATGTCACCTGATCACGTTCCTCAATGAGGAGATCAATTTCCGGAATCTGTTTTTGAAAGGTCGCTAAAATGGTTCCGTCCTGAGTGGTGATGGTGATCAGTAATCGATCCTGTTGACGTTCTTTGTGTATGACGGACCCTTCAAGAGGATGAATATTTTTCTTTAAAAAAGTTGGCAAATAAGGATCCGCATAGCGGGATGCTAACATTGGAGCACTTAAGCCGAGGCCCAATCCTAGAAAAAATACAATCGTCGGGATGCCCCATCCTCTCATGGTTTATGCTCCGTGGTTGGTGCTTCCTCTTTCGGGGTTTCCTCATCAGTAGCAGAAGGTTTCTGTTGCCCCCGAATAAACGTTTCCAGGCGACTAAGGGCATCGGCGGTCATGTCGCGAGCCCCCTTTGTCGCATGTTCGCTTTTTTCGCTGAGTTCTTCCATTTGTCGCCGGAGATCATGGATCCCACCGGTTCGTTGAAAAGCCAGGATCGCAATCACGAGCGCGACAACAGCGATGAGTAAGGTTAATACTTCCATGATGTCCTCCTTTTTTTGTCAGAAGGTCCTCTTACAGAAGAATCAGAAAGCTCTGATTAATAAATTCCCATTCCCCGGAGCTTGCTACGGGGGTTACTGTTTGAGAACGTGAGAAGGATCTTCCGTTGAATACCCCCGTCAGCTTGCTGCGGGGATCTTTTATTCAATCCACCCCTCTCTTGATGGGGGCACACTCGAAATAACAAGGGGAGTATTGTTGCTTCGAATTCTCATTCTACGTTTCTGCGATCATTCTGACACGAAACTCCTATAAGAATCTACAAATGAGCCGAGTTTCCTCTACCTTATCCGAAGGACATGGTGAGAACAGATGTGCTATGCCCGGCGTCAACGGTCCTCCCCTGTAGGCCTGGACGAAGCTCG
>JAOUGQ010000088.1 GCA_029865515.1 Nitrospirota bacterium | reverse complement strand
TTCCGTTTGAGTTTCCAAAATTGCCGGAATAAACCAAACAGAAAGGAATAGCGGTAAGATTCGGTTGTGGGGTTGGTAAAGTCGCAAGTGCCTAGCGTAAGCCATGAATAAAGGCTTGACTGATTTGCCCTCTGGCCACTTCGGTCACGGGGCCGTTCATCGTTATGTTGTATTGAGCATCGACGGTAATATCCAGTGTCCCACCAGGGGCTTTCACTCGAACCGGGCTTTTGACCAATCCTAATCGTACTCCTGCACAGGCTGCCGCACAGGCGGAGGACCCTGATGCTTGTGTTTCTCCCGCACCCCGTTCCCAAATTAAAATAGATATGGCCCGGGGTCCCGTGGGAACGGCCAATTGGACATTGGTCCGTTTCGGGAAAATAATGTGGTTTTCCAGTTCGGGACCGATTTCCAAAAGATCCTGGCGGGTCCATTGCTCGTCCCGTTTCTTATACACCACGCAATGCGGATTTCCAACGCTGACCCCGGTAAACCGGAGGGATTGTCCGGCGGCCTTGACCGGTTGTTGGATCAATTCCGGTACGCGCAAGGTACAGGGGAGGGCAATGGGTTGAAATGAGGCCCGCCCCATATCGACTGTGGCCCCATTCACGAATCCATCACCATTGAGTTCCAAAAGGATCTCGACCAGGCCTCCTTTGGTTTCCACCGTAAATTGTTTTTTCTTCGTGTGCTTGGTGTGATAGAGATAGCAGCCGAAAATCCGTAGTCCATTACCTGACTTTTCCGCTTCACTTCCGTCAGGATTGTAAATCCGCAAACCAAAATCCGCCTTTTTTGAAGGGGTGAGTGCCAGAATACCGTCACTCCCCACCCCCCAATGTCGATCGCAGAGGGCACGGACGGTGCGCGGAGTTAATTTAAAGGAAAGTTTGGCGGGGTCGAGGGCAATATAGTCATTCCCCAAGCCATGCCCTTTAAAAAAAAGATTGTTCATGCCTGCTCCACAATGGGATGGATCGCTACCGGGTGCTGGTCCTTTCGGAAAGGCTTGTTCCCGGCTGGACGGTAGGACCTGAATTATACGTAAAAACGAAGAAAGAGGAAAGTACTTGTGTGGTGGAAAACGACGGAATCAGGAAAGTTTTTCACAAAAACCGACTTTGCAAACCCACCACGTCACCATTTTAAGAAAATCCTGATGATCAGAGGGCCAAGGAAATGTGCCGGATTGCCGGAAAAGAACTCATCGTATTCCGGGATGAGAGGTTGGTATTTCTTTAAACGGGTAGGGATCAAGAAGAATCGCATAGCCTCCAGGATTTCCCTATCGAATTTGGAAAAGGGCCAAAGGCCTCGCCGTGACTCATCCGTGACGGCGAGGCGGGAAAATTTCTAGCCATAAATGGAAGGAGTCGGTGATTATTGGGCCTTCTTGGATTGGTTGCGGGCGGCCCGGCGTTCGTTGTCGGTGAGATAACGTTTGCGAAGGCGAATGCTTTTGGGGGTGACTTCGACCAGTTCGTCGTCTTCGATAAATTCCAGAGCAAATTCCAATGTCATTTCTTGTGGCGGAATCAGGTGAATAGCTTCATCTGACCCGGACGCACGGATATTCGTCAGTTTTTTCTCCCGAACGGCATTGACCACCAGATCGTTCCCTTTATTGTTAATCCCGACAATCATGCCTTCATAGAGGTCCGCTCCGGGATGGAGGAAGATTTCTCCACGGTCCTGGAGACCCCACAACCCATAGGCCACCGCTTGTCCGGGGCCGTGGGAGATCAGGACGCCGGCCGAACGATGAGGAATCTCTCCTTTGAAGGGTTGGTACTCGTGAAAGGTTTGCGACATGACGCCGGTTCCTCTGGTCATCCTCAATAATTCACTGCGAAATCCTAAGAGGGCCCGGGACGCGATGTGGAATTCCATACGGACCGTGCCCACGGCACTGATGAGCAGATTTTTCATTTCCGCTTTCCGACCGCCGAGCGCTTCGATCACCGCGCCCTGATACCCGGGGTCCACCTCAATGACCACGAGCTCGACCGGTTCAAGAAGTTCACCACCAATTTCTTTGTAAATGACTTTTGGGGGGGACACTTCCAATTCAAACCCTTCACGACGCATAGTCTCGATTAAAATGGACAAATGGAGTTCGCCTCGTCCGGAGACTTTAAAGCGCTCGCCTCCGTCGGTCTCCTCCACTTTGATGCCCACATTCATCATGGCCTCGTGAGCCAGCCGTTCACGAATGTGCCGCGATGTGAGAAACCGTCCCCCGTCTTTCCCAGCCAAGGGACTGGTGTTGTGGGAAAAGTTCATGGAAATAGTGGGTTCATCGACATTAACGGTGGGTAAGGCTGTCGGGTTTTGGGGGGAAGCAAGAGTTTCTCCCACACGGACGTCTTGAACCCCGGCCAGGGAAATAATATCCCCGGCTAACGCGGATTCGGTTTCTACACGGACCAGTCCCTGGTAGGCCAACAGTTTCGTGACCTTTCCACGAGAAATGGTGCCATCCCGTTTCACCGCGACGATGGGATTTCCGAGTTCAATCATGCCATGGACAATCCGTCCCACGGCAACACGACCGATATAGGAGTCATATTCCAGCATGGTCACAAGCATTTGAAACGGTTGCTCAGGATCAGCCACTGGCGGTAAGACCCGATGAATGATAGTGTCCAATAAGGGTTTCATGTCGACTGCGGGATCAAGCAAATCCAGAGTGGCTCGCCCTTCTTTGCCGGACGCGTATACGATGGGAAAATCTAATTGTTCGTCGGTGGCGTTCAGTTCACAAAACAAATCGAAGGTCTGATTGACGATTTCTTCAGGCCGGGCATTGGGGCGATCGATCTTGTTAATAACCACGATGGGCTTCAGATGCAGTTCCAACGATTTTTTGAGGACGAATTTGGTTTGAGGCATCGGGCCGTCAAATGCGTCCACGAGCAATAACACGCCGTCCACCATTCGCAGAATTCGCTCCACTTCGCTACCGAAGTCGGCATGGCCCGGCGTATCCACCAGGTTGATGCGCGTATCTTTATACAGGAGCGAGGCATTTTTCGAAAAAATCGTAATACCCCGTTCTTTTTCCAAAGGATTCGAATCCATAATGACGGCTTCGCCTTCTTTAAACACATGTGCGCCGGTTTGTTTGAGCAGGGCGTCGACCAGTGTGGTTTTGCCATGATCGACATGAGCGATGATGGCAACGTTGCGAAGGTCTTTTCGTCGTTTTTGATTCGGCATGACAGTCAATTCCTTTGTTGGACACAACCGCACGCAGCACGAACGACATTGTCCAATGCTGAGGTTGCGTATCGAGGCCGGTCTGAGGAGATTTGGGCTACGGCACCGGCCAGAAAGGCCGGAGAATGGCTTGGATCCTACGAGACGGTCGATTCATCTAAAACCGTACAGGAAGATCCGGCTTAATGCAACTGGCTTTTCTTGACCTCACTCCTGAATTCCTATACGGTAAGAAAGCTTCTGGAGAACCCTCTTTTTACCACTCTACTCAGTTTCTCTCGTTGTCCCAATTTGAGGAGGTAGTCTATGCGCCCACGTCGGGTGACGATATTGGATCTTGTTACCAAGGGTCCGACCAATTCCCTCTATGCCCGGGTCATGAATCAAAATCTGGCCAGCATCATGCCTCAAGTGGTGGGCGTCTGGTGTGAGGAATTAGGTCATCAGGTGCGCTTTGTCTGTTATACCGGCAGGGAAGACCTCCAGCAGGAATTGGTGGACGAGACGGATATCGTGTTCATCGGGGCCTTTACCAGATCGGCGCTCACGGCCTATGCCATCAGTGGCATGTTTCGAGCTCGCGGGGCCGTGACGGTGTTAGGCGGGCCTCATTCCCGGAGCTATCCGCAGGATGCTGCTAAATATTTTGACTATGTGGTGGGGTTTACCGACAAGAACCTGATTCAAGATATTCTGGCCGATTGTTCACCGCATCGTCCGCTTGGGGTCCAGCTCGCTGCGGCTCGACAGCCGACCGAGTTGCCGGGAGTGAAGGAACGCTGGAAGTTCATTGAGCCGACCATCGCCAAAGCTTCCACGTCCTTTAAAGTCGTGCCCATGATCGGCAGCATGGGATGTCCCTATACCTGCGGGTTTTGCGTAGACGCCAATGTCGACTATCAGCCTTTGTCATTTGACCAGATCAGCGAGGATTTGAAATTTTTGCGGACGAAGATCAAACGACCGATTGTGGCCTGGCACGACCCCAATTTCGGAGTCAGGTTCCAGGAATATATGCGGGCCATTGAAACGGCGGTTCCTCCCAATAGCATCGACTTCATTGCAGAAAGTACGCTCTCTCTCCTGTCAGAACCCCATCTGAAACGATTAAAGCAAAATGGATTCAAGGCGATTTTGCCGGGCATTGAGTCGTGGTATGACATGGGAGAGAAATCACGGACCGGTCGCCATACCGGGCAGGAAAAAGTGAAGCAGGTGGCGGATCATATCAATCTGATCCTGCGCTATATTCCCTATGTCCAGGTCAATTTTGTGTTGGGATTGGATTCCGATCAGGGGCCTGAGCCCTTTGAGCTGACCAAACAGTTTTTAGATCTGGCTCCCGGGGCCTTCCCGGCGTTTTCCCTGCTCACGGCATTCGGCCAAGCGGCCCCCTTTAACCGGGAATTGCAACGGGAGGGGCGAGTGCTGCCCTTTCCGTTTCATTTTCTCGATAACAATCACGCGATGAATGTGCGTCCCAAGCATTATGCCTGGCCGGAATTTTATGATCACGTTATAAACCTGTCCCAACATGCGTTTTCCTGGCAGATGATTGCGAAGCGGGTAATACTGAATCGGGGCTGGATTCCCAAGTGGTTTAATTTCATCCGGTCAGTGTCGAGTGAAGGGTTCGGCCGGATCAAGTACCACACGAAAATCCGAAGATTATTGGATAAGGATGTGTCGGTCCGTGACTTCCTGGAAGGCGAAACGGTGGAGTTGCCAAAGTTTTACGCCAGAAAAATTCGTGGGAAGTTGGGTCCGTTATGGGAGATGCTTCCTGAAGGGGCCACGATGCATGATCATCATGCCTATCTGAATTCCTACCAGGAACCCACTCCATCCCTTGTTGAGGTCGGTTCACTTTCAGGGCTAGGGAGTGCAGCGGTGTAAGTACAAAGAAACACGCCGGCACTCTCGAAATCCTCCTTCTCAGATTTCATTGCTCTCTCCTGTTCATTCCTCTTTTTCCTGCGTCCTTTCCACGTCTTCCTTCTGTCATCCCCGACAGCTGTTATCGGGGATCCATCTTTCTGGTTTGTTAGGCCTGCTCAATTTTTTTTTATCATGTACCACTCCCATCCCGCGGGTAGTGAGCAGGGATTCATCCGAAATTAAAGAGCAAATGGAATCCCGAATACCAATGTTGGGAATGACAGGTCCTCGGAGGGTTTCCCGATTAATGACGTCGGGAATGACAATCCTCAGAGAGATTCGCTTCTAGAAATTGAAGGGATAACCGGACCAGCTTTTTGTTATCCTTTACGGCTTCGATGCACAACGGGTGATACTTTTTCTGCTCTAACGACATAACGGAGCGGGCCTCCGGGGACGAGGGCGTCAAAGGGAAAACAGGTGGTCAGGATCAAGGCTTCCGCATCATCATTGGCAAGACGGGTGTGTCGGCTATCCACAACAGTGAAAGCCTGAACGGCATAGGATGTTCTTTGACCGGTTGGCCATTCCACAGAGAGGACATCGTCTTTCTGAAGGTATTGTAAGAAATGAAAGTGCGTATCGCGATGTCCGCTCAACACGATGGCGCCGGATTCACCCGGCCGCGCACTTCCGGCGAGATACCCTGGTCCGAAGGCTAAGGATCGCCCGCTGGCATCGGCCAGGATGATCTGGTCGATGCCGTGTCGCGGAACGAGCAAGCGTCCGACCGGCCAGGTGTCCGCCCAGGGCCAGGGTTTGGCAAGGTGCTGCGTTTTTCGCGTCCGGTCCCACGCGCTTTGGAGGAGCCATTGTGCGGCAGTGGCCTTGGCGTAAATCCACAGGCCCTGACCGATCAACCCGCTTCCCATGACCAACAACATCCCTGTCAACACCCAACGTCTGCGGCTTCTCATGGTCGTGCGGAATGTTGACGCAACCCTAGCCATCCCATCCAGAGCATCACGGTTCCTAACAGAAGATACAGCGTGGCGGGTGTGGCGGTTTGTGGCCACCCGAATATCGCCTCGTATTGCATGCCATGTGGAAGATTGGTTTTCATGGCATGGGATTGGAGCGGTTGCTGTTCAGGTCTGGCGGGAGTGGTTTCCACGGCTACCAGGCTGGTGTAGCGGCTGACCAGATGATGTCGGAGGGCCACGTCAATGACGGCCTGTCGGAGTTCCGTTTGTTGGTTGGATGTGCCTGGTTGGAGCAATGCGGAATGTTGATCCATGAGTCGTGAAATTTTTTGTCTGGCCCAATGTACCGCGATGCCCTGGCGGGGGAGTCCGGATGCGACAGGCAGAACCGTATTCCAGGGGACCATTCCGTGTCTGCCGGAAATAGTAAATTGAGCGGGAGGGGTCGCGGTGCGAAATGTCACCATGAGCGGTTCGCCTGCGTACACATCTGGAAGCGGGGTGGGGAGCAGATCCCACTGCACGTCCTCCGGAACCTGAAGGGCCAAATCCAGGAACGCCGGTTGTTCCAATTTCACAAACAGGCGATGCATCTTGTCCTGTACTTCCCGGGCGGTGCCGATGTAGGTAAAGGTGCCGCGGCCATGTAGGGCGGCCTTTCGCATGAAATGCCCGTTGGGGGCGGAGCCGATGCCGACGGTAAAGAACCGGGTGGATCCGAGGAGGCGGCGAATGGTCCCGAACAATTCTTCTTCATTTCCGATCAGCCCGTCGGTCATAAAAATCACCTGCCTGAGGGTGGCCTGTTCTTTTTGATGAGCCAACGCCTGAACGACAGCGGGAAGCATTTCCGTGCCTCCCTCGGCTTGCAGTGCCTCCACATAGGAGAGTGCACGTTGAATTGAACGGGGATCAACCGCCCGGGCCTGCGGGAATAACTGCTTGGTGACGGAATTAAACTGAATAATGTTGAAGCGGTCGTTGGGCGTCAGCCGCGATACAGCCAGGTTGAGTGCGGCTTTGGCTTGGATGATGGATGCTCCAGCCATGGAGCCTGACGTGTCGATGACGAAGATGACTTCCCGGGCGATGTCCCCCGGTCCGGTTGTACGGAGTTGGGGTGGAAGGAAAAACAGCATGCCGTATGTTTCGCCGTCATGTTCTTCTAGAAACAGTTGCGTTTGGGCCTGATGGGAAGCTTGCGGCGTCCAGATCAATTCAAAGTCTCGATCGGCAAAGGTGGAACCGTCAGCCAAGGTAATGTGCGTAGCGCCAGGGGAGTTGGCTTCAATCTGAATGGGGTGCGTGGGAGATTCGACGCGATCAATGAGGAACCCGGGTGCCAGGTCGATATGAAGCGAAAGGGGATTGATGGGGCCTTGGTTGGGGTGTTGAACCGGCGGGGTGATTCGGGAAGCGTCAGGAACCCGATTGGTATTGAGTGCCCACCCCAGGCCGTTTTTTTGTGTCTGTTCTTCGAGTGGAGAGAGAGGAGTGCCGGGGATATAACGAGGACCGACGACCATCGGAAAGCGAATGGAAAACCGGCCCTGGTCGTACCGCACGGTATCCTGATATTCGATGTCCACGATAACGGGTTCCCCTGGTGCGAGATTCGCCACCGACGCGGTAAACATATTGGGCCGTTCCTGCTCCAGCAGACTGGCGCGCTGTCCCTTGTGCTTGGCCTGTTCATAGGTGTTCTTGGCTTCGGCGCGTTCTTGAATGATCCCTTCAATCACCCGTTCGCCGATCCGCATGCGCAGATGATCAACCGCGGCGTGTTCCGGCAAGGGAAACACATAAATGCCCTCGGCCCATTCGGAGCTGGGATTGTGAAAGGTTTGCGAGACGGTGGTGCGGACGATCAGCCCGCTGATGGTTGTCGTGACATTGGTGGAAACGGTTGGGGCGGGAAGGTTTGTTCCCCCGGACATGGGGCGAATCATCAGGCCGGGTTGTATCTCTGGTCGGACCTGTTGAGATGGTGCCGTGACCTCAGGGTCAGCGGTATGCGCGGAAACGGGTGGAAGACCCAGGCAATCCACCAGACTGCCGGTTATCCAAAATGCGAGAGGCAGGAGAAGATGCTTCCAGTGATTCATGCCGGCTCCTTTATAGTCGTGAGAGGTAATTTCTAAAGCTGTCCGTCAGGGTGGGCCGGGGCTGACCCATTGGATAATGGGCCAGCCCGGGAGATGGACTTAGGGAAGCGACTCGACGGTGACGACCGGCTCGGCAGTGATCGGTTCCTCCTGAACTGCCTCTTGTAAGGAAGCTTCGCCTTCAGAAGGAGCGATATGAGAATCGTCCGTTGATGCTACCGGCTCTTCACTCTTGGATTCACTGAGAGAGGGAGACGTCATCGACAATTGGAGGTCGTCTTCTTGTGGCGTTGAGGAAGGCAGGAACGCCACATGCGCCCGTCGGTTTTGTTCAAAACAGGCCTGGGTCTCTTCCTGGCAGACCTGGCCGTCTTTCCCCAAGGTTTCCACCTGGACGTCCGCCTCTGGGATGCCGAGTGAAACCAGGTACGTTTTGACGGACTGGGCCCGCTTGAGTCCCAGCGCTTTGTTATAGGCATCCGGCCCTTGGGGGTCGGTATGCCCCACAATACGAAGGGTGCCGGTCCACCCCTCCGGCCTGTTCTCCATCCTGGCTTTGATCACCTCTTTGGCCTCGTCGGATAAGGTCCATCCATTGAAAGCAAAATAGACATCTGTCTCTTCCATCGGTTGGTTGGCAAGGGGGCCAGCGATCGGGGCGATCGGATTGGTCAACGGCTCTTCGGCCAAGGGCTGGCTGAATGCCATCGGGTCGGAAACGGTGGGTTGCGGGTCGGTAGAGGCAAAGGCACTGGCCAGTTGCGCTCTATCGATTCCCTGAGAAGCGGTCGCCGGAAGAGGCTCCTCCTCGGAATACATCATAAGGCCGCCTAAGCCAAGGACCAGGGCCAGTATCCCTGATGCCAGGTAGATAATCTCCTTGGTATCCGATTGACCTGAGCCGGTCTCAGAGGATGGGGTTGGCGAGTTGTCTTGTGGTACTGCTGGCTGAGGAATTTTTAAATTCATGGCTGTCTCCTTTGTGAAGTCGTTCTAGATGTTTGGCACGACCGGTTGTTGTGCACGCTGCTTGATTGAAAAATCCGCCTGTTGGCTCCTGTGGTTGTTCACCTCCTTTCCGGGCACGAATGCGAATGTTGAAACCGCCTATCGCAAAGGCCTTGCCATGACGATAAAATTAAAAAGACATTTAAAAACAATGAGTTAAGTCTTATTTTGGCTGGTTAGATTTGCGTGGATTGCGGGGATGCATGCGTGGATGCGGGGCCATCCCCGCATCACATAAAATAAAATCCCCCGCTTTTGTAGGGCGGGGCTAGGGGGAGGTAAGTTTCTTCTAAGTTTACTTCGCTACGAACCCAAGAGCCTTAGCCTACACTGAACCGGAAAATTGGTGTCATCATTACTTTCCGTGTTGCCGGGTTTCGCCCCGGCGGTCGAGCCACTTTTGTTTCGGCAAAAGTGGCCAAAACCATTGACGCCCCGCCCGGCCTCAGAAGAATGATCGGACGCGAAGGAGGAAGAGGCGGGCTAACTCGCAGCGCTCGAACAAGCCCGCCAAGATGAAGAGGGTCCGATCATGGGACGGGCGGAAGGCGTCGGAGTTCTTAAGGAATTTGTCATCCCGAGCCAGGGCGAGGGATCTGTGCCCAGCCGGACGATTATCTTCGTGCCGAAAAAGAGCCCAGGTGGATTTAAGCATTTGACTTCGACCTCGAGGAATTCTGGAAGAGACACGAATCTTTCCTTGACATTTTTCAACATTTATTAAACGATGTTTCCGGTTTGGAGGTTTAGGAGAATTGCTGGATGAATCTGCATTCCGGTGAGCGGGCTTTGAGCTGATTCAAGAAGGTGGTGTGATGCCCATACGCATAAGATCCCACAATTCGCTCGCCGGTCGTTAGTCATCATCACATTACTCATGACCAGCACATCCGACGATTCGCCAAAATTGATCATGCCAAACGGAAATATCGAGGGTAACGCTTCGTTGAGTTAATTGAAAGAGATTATGAGTAAACCTCTTTTTGTCGGTTCCCGAGCAAAGCTCCAACGCGCGGCAAGGTTCGTTGATGAACTCGAAACCGCGCTAAATGAATACAACCAAGGCGACCCAGTCACGGGGCGCATTGATTCCACCAAAATGCCTCCTGAGTTAATAATTGACTATAAGGGCTTACCCCTTGAGGTTGGAGCAATTTTGGGTGACGCTATACATAATATGCGAACTGCGCTAGACCTCATGGCTTCTGAATTGGCCAGAATTAATGGAAAAAGCGATAAAGATATCTATTTTCCCTTTGCCGCGTCGATTGCTGATTTCCCGGATGCAATCAAGCGAAAAAATTTTCAAAAAGCGGGCGAAGACGCAGTAGCACTCTTGAAAAAATTCGCGCCGTACAGGGGCGGAAACGAAAGGTTGAGGGCCATACACGACATTGATATTGAAGATAAACATACTGCGATACTGGACACGGAGAAAAAGATGAATATCCAGGCTCAGGTTGCTTATGATATGTCAAATCCAGAGATAAATAGGGTTTCCCTTAACGGTAGTACAATCCAACACTTCTTCGCGAACGAAAGCCCTCTGAAAGGTCTGCCGGTCGTTGATACGCTGAGGGAGCTGTTAGGCCATGTTGGTGAAATCCTTGACTCATTTTCGAGCATGGTTGATCTTCGCAGCTCTGCCGACGACGATATCCGAACCCGTCCTGAGTCCCGGAATGATGGCTAACTCCTCCTCGTTAGTGTGAGCGTTGATCCTACAAAAAGCCTCCTGGCAATCCCATGAGCGAGTACGTTGATTATCTCAAAGAAGTGTTCGCGGAATTTGGACCCATTCAGCCACGACGCATGTTCGGTGGCTATGGGATCTTCCACAAGGGGCTAATGTTCGGTCTGGTTGTAAATGATGTGTTGTATCTCAAAGCCAACGATACAGCTGCGAAGTTTTTCGAAGAACGAGGATTAGACCAATTCCAGTACGAA